>JAOZNG010000016.1 GCA_029933895.1 archaeon | reverse complement strand
CAAAGAACTTTGAGGTGACCTTCTCCCCCTTCCCCCCATACGTGATGGAAATCCTAAATGCAGGGGGGCTGCTGGAATATGTGAAGAGGAAAATGAAGGTAGATTAAGGGGGCTTTGTTCCAGAGATACTACCATTCTCTCCACTAGACATTTCTCCTCTTCTTCTGCCTATGTATTTGGCTTCATCAATATATTTGGGGGTATTTCGCACATTCAATCCCTTGCTCCCCATAATATTCTCGCTACATTCACCCCTCCCGACGTAAGCTTTAATTATCCTTGTTCTCATGCAATCTTGATGTACGCAGAGGGGCAGTATATAAGGGTTCGATCCCTTCTCTGGAAAGTAACTGGTGTAAGAGATCTCGGCAGGTTTTACGTACTCACTCTCACTGGAGCAGAGGAATATAACAGGGGCCTCAAAATCCGTCTCCTTTCCTCTTCGGATACTGAGCTCCCTGAGGTAATTGAGGTTAACACCTTGAAACTCGGGAGAAACATGCGAAGATACTCCAGTTGGAAAACCTTTATGGATGCTGTAACTTTCATGCTACACAAACCCAAAAATATATTCACCTCTGTTCCCAACTCCAGAATCCGCATAGAGGATTATCAGTTTGTTCCACTTCTGAAGGCGATGAGTGTTGTTCCTCCAAGAATACTCATCGCTGATGATGTCGGTGTCGGAAAAACCATAGAGGCTGGACTTCTTCTGCAGGAGCTTCTGTCCAGGAACATGGCCAACAGGGTTCTCATAGTGGTTCCAGCCTCCCTCCAGGAACAGTGGAGAGATGAAATGGAAAGGAGGTTCTATCTGGATTTCACCATCTTTGATTCCGACACCCTTAAAGAAATCCTAAGGGACATGGTAACCGGGGAAAACCCCTGGGAAAGGTATAACCGTATTATAACATCCATTGACTACGTAAAACGGCCAGAGATCAGAAGACAGCTTCTAGATGTTTACTGGGATGTTGTGATAATAGATGAGGCACATTACCTGAGCTATGTCTTCAGGAAGACTGATCGGGCAAGGTTTGGGGAGTTTATATCTCAAAGAACTGACTCCCTAATACTTCTCACGGCCACACCTCACAACGGAAGAGATGAGTCCTTTATAAGCCTCTTAAAACTCCTGAATCCCCACATAACCCCAAAAGAATTCCAGAAGAGAAGCCTAGTACAGAAGTATTTCGTGAGAAGGCTGAAGATGGACATCATGTCTGGATACAGACCCCCAAGCATAGAAACCGTCGGTGTATCTCTAGATGACGAGAGTGAGAAACGTATCTACAACAAGGTAATAGAATACACGGATAAATTATGGCAGCAGGCAAAGGCGGTGGAGAACAATACTGCTGCCTTTGCAATGGTTATACTCAAGAAGCGCCTTCTCAGCAGTTTCTATTCCCTAAAAAAGTCCCTTCTAACGAGAAGAATGCGGTTCCAAGAATATCTAGAAGAACGCAGCGACCTTAAGGAGGAGCAATTTACACTAGACATTGACAAGAAAAGGAGGTATTTTGAGGACATTTCTTTAACTGAAAGACAAAAGGAGAACCTTGAAAGAACCATCCTCCACACCACCCTTGCGAGGGATAAAAGCGATCTAGAAGTGGAGCTTAAAGAAATAGATGCCATCCTGAAGAATCTGGATGAACTTGATATCAAGGATCTGGACCATGTAAGACGTGGTGATGTTAAAAGCCGCAAGTTACTGGAACTCCTTAAAGAGCTGGGGGTACAGAAAGGGGAGAATAAGGTCATAATCTTCACTGAATACAGAGATACCCAGGACTTCCTGGTAAAGTTCCTTGAAAACAATGGATATGAAAATAGGATAGTTATCATCCATGGCCAGTTATCAAAGGCTGAGAGAAGTAAAGCTGAAAAGGACTTTCTTTCCGACGAGAAATGGATAATGGTAGCGACAGATGCTGCCAGTGAGGGGATAAACTTTCAGGAGAAGTGTCATATCGTAATAAACTACGAGCTTCCTTGGAACCCTAACAGACTCCTCCAGAGGATAGGAAGAGTTGACAGATATGGACAGAGAAGGGATGTGATAGTAAAAAACCTCTTCCTAACGGATACTTATGAGGGTAACATTCTCAAACTTCTTGTGGAGAAGATTGAAAACATAATGAATAGGATCGGAAGCGCCATTGACGTTCTGGGATTGTTTGATACAGAGGTCATCGTGAATAACCTGATGGACAGAGATGAGAGGAACCTCGCCACGCTGGAGAAGTTCTTCATGGACTGGGAGAAGGAATCCCTTGTCAAGATGTCCAAGTTCTATGATGACATCACAACCTCTCCACAGGAGGGGCTCACCGAGGTTGTTAAGAGACTTGAAAAATCCTTTAGACATAACAGGATGCTGGAGAATTTTGTTAAACAGGCCGTGATTCAAAACGGCGGAAAGTATGAAGAGACGGGTGGTTCGACCCTTCGCCTTTTCCTCCCCGAGATATTCGCTGATGGGGACCAGACTTTAAACGTCACTTTTGATCGTGAGTACGCTCTGGCTAACCCTGAGATAGAGTATATCACCCTCTCTCACCCATTAATAAAAAAGATTCTCTGGCACTATAGGAAACAGCTCTATTCTACAGATCATGAGAACCGCATAAGTTACATCACTCTCCCCGGGGAGAAGGATTCTGTCGTGTATTATTTCTACGTAAAGTATGTTGACGGATCCGGAAGACTGGCGATGGAAGATGTTCTGCCGGTCAGGGTCGGGTTGGACGGAAGGGAAATCCCGTGGGATAATTCGCTGTTGGAATCAAAGCCACTGAAAGAAAATCTGCCCCCAGAGTTCCTAAAGGCTGTGTCTGATAAATGGGACGATCTGCTGTCCCGGGCGGAGGATATATGCAGAGAACTGGCTGAGAGGAGAAGAGCGGCCCTAAGTGACGAGATAGAGAAAAGACTTCAAATCCATCATGAAATTGTGATGAACTATTACACCGAGGAGATTTCAAATCTGCAGAGGCAGGTTAAACGGTTGGAAAAAAACCTTGTCAAACAGGCAACGCTATACCTCTCCCATGATGTACAGAGCCTTTCTGAAGAGGAGAGGAGACTCAAAAAGGATATTGAACGGCTAAAAAGCAGAATTTATAGGCTAGAGATGTTAAAGACGGAGAAACTGGAAGAACTTGATGAAAAGAAGAAGGTGAGCATTGGGGAGAGAAGAATTTTGAGCGCACTGATAATCAAAGGAGGTTCCCCATGAAAAGGACTGGTGGAGGAATTGGCGTAACCCGTTATATCGTCAACAGCGGGGGATTTCTTTCAGAGTATTTTTTGAGCACAGTGTTTCAGGACCGAAAGATTAACCGGGAGATAGGCAGAATAAGAAGTGAGCTGGAAAGAGCCACAGGCGAGATATGGAGGGATTATAGAAGAGGTATAGAACGTCTGGGGAGTGAGAGCAGCTCGAGGGAGGTATACAGAATCCTGGTCAGGAGGATTTTGGGGTGGCTGGGATATGAAAAACTCTCCCGCATGCCCGTCCTGAACGACAAAGATGAAGTTATAGACACTGACTTTTATCACTACATTGAGGATGGGAAAAGGCTTCTCCTATTTTACTTCCTACCCTTTGAAGAAGACCTGGATAGCGGAAGAGCAAGGGCGTATAAAAAGCTCAAATTGGCACTATTCAGCACAGGGGTGCGGTGGGGGGTCCTCACCAATGGGCGAATTTTCAGGCTTGTGAAGAACGAAGCCCTTGGAAATGCATACCTGGACATCAATCTCCGCAGAGCTTGGGAGGATGGGAATCGGGAGGTTTTCCACCTCTTCACCCTCCTCTTTCACAGAAGATCTCTGCTCCCCATTACTCAGGAAAGAAGTATTCTTGAGACCATTGAAGAGAGGTGTAAAGAAGAAGCTGCAAGCGTGGGTAAAGACCTACAGGTCTCGGTTTATGCCGCAGTTGAAAGACTCCTCCGGGAGGCGTACAGAAGAAATCCCAATGTGGATCTAAAAAAGTTGTTTGAGGAGACCCTCATATACATGTTCAGACTGCTTTTCCTCTTCTATGCAGAGAGTACAGAGCTCTTGCCTGTAGACAACGAGATATACAGACTCGGGTACAGTGTGACGGCTCTCAGAGAATTCATTCTGACAGGCAGCCTTAGGGCGGGTGATGACAGATATTTCATATGGGATACACTAGATGCCACCTTCAGGTGCATAAACAGAGGAGTTGACACCACTCACCTCAAGATTGAACCTTACAATGGCGGACTATTTGATCCCAGACAGACACAATATCTATCCAAAACAAAGATACCTGATAGCATCATGGCAGAGATAATAAAAGACATCGCACTGACCCGGCCGCGGCGGGGGAAAACCAGAGATAGGGTATCCTTCCGTGAGATGGGCATATCCCAGATAGGGGCAATATACGAATCCCTTCTAGAGTTGGAACCCAAAGTGGCAGAGGAGGATATAGCAGTTGTGAGAAAAGGAAACGAAGAGATCTTTATACCGTACAGCCAGCTGGACCAGACCACCCAGCCCATTAGGATTATTCCAAAAGGTGAAGCTTATTTGTCCTCTTGGGGCGGAACAAGGAAGAGCACTGGCACCTATTACACACCAAAACAGATTACCGAATTCCTTGTGAAAAGTGCCCTTGAAGAACAGGTAAAGGATAAGTCTCCGGATGAAATACTGGACATAAAGGTTGTAGATCCTGCAATGGGAAGCGGTGCCTTTCTGGTGGCTGCCGTCAATTTCTTGGGAGATGCGTATTATTATGCGATGGTGAAGGAAAACGAAGAGAAGAAGAAAGAGTTATCTGAAGAGGAGATTGAGGAACTCAGAAGGGAGGAGAGATGGTTTTTAGACATGGATGTGGAGAAGGGGAGGAGAGTTGCAAGACGAAGGGTACTTGAAAACTGCATTTACGGTGTGGACCTGAATCCCCTTGCCGTTGACCTGGCGAAGGTCTCCCTCTGGCTAACTGCCATGGAGAAGAACAAACCTCTCACATTTCTGGACCACAAGCTGAGACCTGGAAACAGTTTGATAGGAACAACGAAGGAGAGAATCATTGAATATCCAAAGGATGTGGTGAACATACCCAGCCTGAAGGAAAGAGCAAAGAAAAATCCCGCCCTTAAGAAGAGGCTGGATAGCATAAAGGACCTTTCAAAGAAAATGCATGATAAACTTGTATTCTTCAGTGTTCCCGGCGTTGATATGTTGGCGAATCCCCTTCTTTCAACAATTAAAGACCTGGTTAAGTATAGAGAAGGTCTGATGACCCCAGAGGAGGAGATAGAAGACATAAGAGTAAAAGAGGATAAATGGCGAAGATTTGTTGATGGTGAGATAGAGGAAGGTAGGAGATATGAAAAATTAAAGAAGATTTACGACCTCTGGACTGCATTATGGTTCTGGGAATGGGGGGACCTCCCAGATCCCCTAGAATACACCCTGCTGGTGGATAAGATCATCAATGACAAAGAGATGAGTGATAGGGAAAAGAGTATAATGGAAAGAGTTCAGCAACTACGTGATAAGTACCACTTCTTCCACTGGGAACTTGAGTTCCCAGAGGTCTTTGAGAACGGTGGCTTTGACGCAGCTGTAGGGAATCCCCCGTGGAATACCCTTCAACCAGAATCTGATGAGTTCTTTAGTAACTACGAGCCCAGGTTCAGAAGTTATAAACGAAAAGAAAAAGTAAAAGTTATGGAGAAAATATTAGATTCCAACTCTGTAATCAGAAAACAGTGGAAAGATTATGTGACAAGAGTCAAAAATGAAAGTTTCTTCTTTAGAACATCCAATTTTTATCCGCATTTGTTAGGAAAATTAGATCTTTATAACATGTTTTTAGAACGTTTCTTCTGGGTTATCAGGGAGGGGGGAAGGATGTCCATAATCGTGCCCTCCGGGCTCTACACCGATGAGGGTTGCAAGGAACTGAGAAGGATGTTTCTGGAACGGTCAAAGATAAGTTTCCTGATAGGTGTAGAGAATAGAGAAAAGATATTCCCAGCAATAGATATCCGGTTTAAGTACTCGCTCTTCTCCACGCTGAAGAGTTCTCAGGGAAAAGATTATAAATTCCGAGCAGGATTCTTTGTAGGCTCTAGACCAAAGGAGAAGAAAAAAGCGATTCTGGATGCGCGGGAGATTCTCGCGGGGAGCTTTGCACCGAAGGCCGAGGAGCTGGAGAATTTATTACCTCTGGTTTTGGAAGATGGGCTGAAAATATCACGGAAGTTAATAGAGCGGTTCTCGCCAGACACGCTGAGCATAATGGAGTTCAAGAGGCAGGAGGACATTGACCTTGCGGAGAAAATATACGACGACTGGCCACTTCTGGGCGAGGAGATAGAGGGGGCATGGAATGTGAAGTTTACACAGGAGTTCAATATGACCTCAGATGCCCATCTCTTCATTACCCGCAGGGAGCTACTGGCGGCAGGGGCGAAGCCCCTGGATAAGAGGGAGTTGCGCTGGGTTCTGGAAAAAGACACGGTGGTGGACGGGAGAGAATTGAAAAAGGGCACATACCTGCCGCTGTACGAGGGGAAAATGATTTGGCAGTTTGACGCGTTTTACGATAAGCCGAAGTATTGGATAAATAAAGAGTCTGGTGATGAAAAACTCAAGGGAGCTAAAGGGGAAATTCATCTGCATGGCCTTACCAATGAAGGTTTCTATAGGATGGGATATAGAGAAATTGCCTCGAATACTAATGAGCGAACTCTTATTGTTTCAATGGTCTTTAAAAATGTATATGCAAATCATAAATTGCCACTCTCGTTTGAATATAAGTCAAACATCAAGAATAAGGAGAAAATTCTCCTAACTGCCATTTTAAACTCCATTTGCATAGACCATATTTTGAGACCCAGAGCTACCACATCTGTTGGTCGTTTTATGTTAAACGCCTTGCCAATCCCCCGCCTCACCTCAGGCAACTGGTTTTTTGACCAGATAGTTCCTAGGGCTGCGAGGTTGATTTGTATTGATGAAGAGTTTGCGGAACTTTGGGAGGAGACCTTCAGGCCGGAGTGGCGGGAGATCGCGAGGACATCCAGGGTAGGGGGATGGGAGAACCTGAGCGAGAAGTGGACCACTGAGTGCGGGGCCTACGGCTGGATTGAAAACAACGGCGAGAAGAGGGACGATGGCGACAGGGCGCAGTTGCGGGCGGAAATTGATGCTCTCGTTGCCCACCTCTATGGGCTGACAAGGGACGAGTTTGCCTACATTCTGGACACCTTCCCCGTGCTGAGAAAGAAGGAGATTGCGGCATTTGGAGAGTACCGCACCAAGAGGATGTGTCTGGAGGAGTATGAGCGGTTTGCTGGGATTATAAGCCAGATTAAAAGATTGAATCCAGAATACATTGAATTAGGACCTTACAAGAAGGTACACTCTGGGAGGTAAATAATGGTCTGCCCACTTTCCGAGGAGGAGACGTTCATTCTGAAGATCTTGGTAAAAAACAGATGTTTCGGTAGAGACCGAGGCTATCACAGCGAGAAGCTACGGAACCGTTACCTGAGGAAGTTCCCAAAGAGACGTGGACACATGAAATTTGACAGGTGCCTTCAGAACCTTATGAATAAAGGGTACATATCAAGGGTTGGGAAGAGCCCAGAGAAGTACTATGTGGCAGATGAGGCGAAGACCCTGATTGATTTGGGTGAGTGTGGGGTGAGTGTTCCAAAGGGCCGAATCCACTCACTGTAAACACTATTTTACACCTGTGTCAAAAGTATTATATATCTCCCTATCATATAGAGAGGTGGCGCAGGGAACATGCAGAAGGCTTGGAGTGTTTAGCCGGAGGTTGAGATTATGAGGAAGCCCTTTGAGGGCATTTTAGGTAACACCTGTGAGCTGAGGATTCTGGAGTTTCTCCTCCCACTGGAGGGACTGGACTTCAACATAAGCGAACTGGCGGAAGAGGTTGGGGTCTCCCGACCCACAGTGCAGAAGGCGATAAAGAAATTCTTAGAGTACGGATTGGTGAAGGTCACCCGAAGGAGGGGGGGAACAGCCTATTATGAGATCAACGTTCGTTCCCCCTTTGTCCAGGTTCTCAATGAGCTGAACAACCTGCTCATCGCAAAGATGGTAGGCCCAGAGGTCATGGAAAAGGTAGAACAGCACTGGAACAGGAAGTTCATTGAGAGAGCAACTACAGAGATGAAGCCCCACCCGGTAGACGGAGATGAGGGTCTTATTCCAGGCCCCTTAAAGGACTTAGAGGATGAGGACAAGTTCCCCATTTCCGTGGATGTTGCCACTGCTCATCTTGACCCCTGTGCAAAAGGAGGTTATGGTAATGCAGCGTGAAGAGTTCTTTAAAAAAGAGTTGGTTGCCGAGTTGAGGCGCGTGGAAAGGTACGTTAGAGAGGAGTCTGACATTGAGAAGAAGATATACTTTTTCTCTGCAGCCTATGGCATAACTGGCAGGAGCATGCGATACGCCTTCTCCAAGGACATACTCCTTGCGGATTTTGTCCTTCAGACCACATATAACCTCCTCCTGGATCGGCTGAACAGAATAAGATCGGGAGAGGGTACCGTTGAGATCACTGAAAAGCATTTTGACATCCTATGCAACAGCCTGAAAGAACTTGCCAGAAGGATAGAAGACGGCAAAAGCATAGAGGAGCCGCTGAAGGACATACTTACCGTTGGCTTCAGTGTTACAGGTCCAGGCAACTACTTGAGGATAAAGGGGGAGCTCAGGTTGTAAGAGGGCATATATATGAAACCTTTCCAAATCCAAAAAGAGCTTTTGAAAGAATTTGAAATGTACATTTACACCACATTTCCCATTCTAGACGAGACACTGAAGGAGGCAGTCCGGAGAAAAGTGCGTGACGAGAAACTGATATGGAAGGAGATTTACATTTCGCTTGACAGAAATTATATGCCAGGCTACACTCTTCAGAAGATAGCAGAGAGAGGATTGATCAGTAAAGAGACTGCTAGGCTTTTCACAGAGAAGGGCAGAATTAGCAGATTGTATAGACATCAACAGGAGGCCATAGAAAGGATACAAAACGGAGAGAATGTGATAATCGCTACAGGAACGGGAAGTGGAAAGACTGAAGCTTTCTTAATTCCTATAATTGATTACTGTATCACCCATCCCGACGAGGAGGGGGTGAAGGCCATTGTGGTGTACCCCATGAACGCACTGGCAAATGACCAATATGCCAGACTTAAAACACTTTTAAAAGGCACCAGCATCTCATTTGGAATTTACACATCTGCCACGCCTTCTACTGCAGAAAACAGGCCCCATGACGCTCTTCCTAATGAAAGAGCTACTAGGGAAGAGATTCAAAAGAGTCCTCCGGACATACTCATAACGAACTATGCCATGCTGGAGTTTCTTATGATAAGAAAAGAAGACAAAACCATATTCAGGCACAGGAACCTTCGGTTCATCGTAATGGATGAGGTACATACCTATTCCGGCGCAAGAGGGGCAGAAATTGCCATGCTATTGAGGAGAGTGAAAGAACACTCTCTCGAGGAGAGGCTTGAGAAGAGGGGTGTGGTTCATATCGGCACAAGTGCCACTGTGGTGGGTGGAGAAGAAGAGAAAAAGGAAGTGGTCATGTTTGCAAAAAGCTTCTTTGGAGCGCCTTTCTCAGACGATTCTATCATTTTTGAGAAGCATGTTCCACCCCAGCTTTCTGACGTTTTTTACACCCCGCCGCCCCCTAACCTCTCCGAAGAAGATCTGAACATTGATCCAAACAATCCAGAGGATGTCCGAAGACTCGCAGAAAAACTCCTTAGGAGAAAACTGGGAGGGAACGTATTTGAATCCCTGTACGATGAGTTGACCTCCTGTACCATTTCACACGCCATAGAGAGTCTCCTTACGGAGGACATCCTTTCATTATCAGATATAGCCAAGAAATTAAGGGAGAGCATCCGGGAGAGGGCAACGGTTCCTCTGGAGGAGGTCGTGAGAGAAGTGGTGGCGTATCTAATAGTGGGGATGGCTGCGAGGAAAGGGGGCAGGAGAAAATTCAGGCCCAGGATACACCTTTTCCTGAGAGGCCTTCACGGTCTTGTTAGGTGTCTGAAGTGTGGCGAGGTTTACCCTTCCGGCGTAGAGCGATGCCCCAAATGCGGTTCCCTCACTTTCCCCCTTGAAGTCTGCCGGCACTGCGGTAAGGATTATCTCCGTTCCATTCTAGAACGGAGTGTAGAGGGGAATTATTTGAGGTCTTATGAGGCCTTTGACTCTAGCGAGGACACCTATCATCTTACGCAAGAGGTGTCTTTCTTTCCAGGGAATGAGAGCAACGGAAAAGAGCCTCCCCCTAAGCTCTATTTGTGTCCTAAATGCGGTTATGTAAGTTTTGAATCCCCGGATACGTGCCCCAATTGCAGTTCCAAGCTCATGCCCTTTCATTACATTCAGGGAAAACTCACAGAGTGCCCCGTGTGCCGGGGAAGATATGGGAATAGAGAGGTCGTTACCCCAATCTGGAGCAGCATCGCCGCAGACATTGCTGTTATTGCCACATCTCTTTTATCCAACTTAGAAGAAGATGAGAGGAAACTCTTGATATTTTCAGATAACAGACAGGACTCCGCTCACCAGGCTGGATACATGGGTGACCGCCATGTGAAATTCACTCTCAGGCAGTTGATTTATTTCATTGCCAATAAGCGGAAAAAGGAAGGAAAATATCCTCTGGATGTTGAACATTTGGCGGAAGAGGTTTTTGACATGGGGAGGGAGATCCAGCTTTTTGAGGAACCAGAGAGCACCGCTCTGGCAGAGGATTTCCTAAAAGGAATAACATACAAAATCCTTGAGGAGTTAACGATGGTACCTCGCCTGAGAAACACCCTTGAGTCCCTAGGTCTGATAACCGTGGAGTATCATGGCCTTGAGGAGTTAAAAGAACTGCCGCTCTTCACCGAGATAATTGAACAGTTTGATATAGAAGGTGAAAAGCTCCTAAAGTACCTCAAAATTTTCCTCAACGAAATGAGATATAAAGCCGCAATAAATCATGAACTTTTCAAGCGCTTTCCCACGTCATACGAGCTAAAACGGCTGGATATCGTGAAGAGGCCTTTCTGGAAACCCACTGGTTATGATTTCCGGGGAGAGGACGCAGCAGGGTATAAGCTTCATCCATTTCTCACATCTAGAGGACACTGCCTTTTTGAGCAGATGACAAAAAGGCTCTTGGGAGTTGAGGACTCTCAAAAGTTTCTTTCTGCCGTAGTCAAACTTCTGGAGGAGGGGGGATTAATAACCAGAGAGAAAATAGGTAACACCAAAGGCTCCACCACCAACGCCTACCTCGTCAACCATAAGCGAATGGAGGTTACCGTCCCGGATGAGGTCTGGGTATGTAACTCCTGTACCAAGATACATCCCGTGAATATAGACAACCAGTGTACATCCTACAATTGCCACGGAAGACTTGTGAAAAAAGATATTGATTTGGAAGATTTTTATGTCTACCACTACACTAGACACGAACCGGTCCCGGTAAAAGTTGCTGAACATAGCGGACAGATACCCACTGAAAGGAGAGAGATCTATGAGGAGCAATTCAAAAGGGGAGATCTCAACGTGTTGGTCTGCACACCCACGCTAGAACTCGGGATAGACATCGGAGAACTCTCCACCATACTATTGAGGAATATACCCCCCTCCCCCTCTAATTATGCCCAGCGCGTTGGCAGGTCTGGTAGAAAGACCGGAATTTCCCTTTCAGTGGCCTACACTAGAGCTACTCCACACGACACCTATTTCTATGGAAATCCGTCTGACATAATATCAGGAAAGATTGTACCCCCTGCCTTTAACCTCAGCAACGAAAGAATCCTAAGAAGGCATGTTCGCTCCTTCATCCTTGAGAAGATAGATTACAAAATGCCCAGCCTCTTAGGAGAGCTGGTAGAACAGGACAGGAGTCATGAGAGGGTTGAATACCGAATTAAGGATCTGAGTGAGTTGCGAAAAAGCATTGATAACAAGAGAATAAAGATAAGGAAGGCCCTCTGGTCTGTCTTCAAAGATGACATAGAACACCTGGATTTCTTGAAAGATAGGGATTTTGATGAATATGTAGATCGCATTATGAGCGATTTTGTAGACGACCTGAAAGACGCACTCAAGCCTTTCACGAAGCTTTTAACAAACATACAGAGGAGAATTGATGAATTAACGTCAATCACAATGAAATCAAAAAAGGAAATAGCAGAGATGACCAAACTTATCCAGGTGAGTAATATGCTTCTATCAGACCACCAAGTGGCATATCTCTATTCCTATCTCTCCAAGATTGGTTTTCTTCCAGGATATGCCTTCCCGGGGGTGCAGACTGTCCTCAACATACCGGATACTCCCGAGCCAATCGTAAGGGATGTTGAATTTGCTATCAGGGAATATGCTCCAGGAAATTACATTTATGTGGATCAGATGAAATACACCCCAAGACACGTGGTGGTCACTGAAGAGATAAATGCTGCAGACTACATCAACGGTCATTCTGGAATTCATTACAAGCACTGTCTCCATTGTGATTATGCAACCACCAACATTACTGAGATGTACTGCCCCCATTGTGGCCAGGAACTTTCTAACACCATTCACTGCTTTGAACCGAGAATGGTAAGAGCTGAGAGAGTGGAAAGGGTAACCGCTACGGAGGAATACAGAAAATCCACCTCTTTTGACGTGACACAGTATCTGTTAGAGGACAAAGCAGAGAAATCTGAAGAGGTTTACTTGAAAGGGAATGTGATATTGAGAAAATACAAGAATGCTAGGATTCTAATAACAAACAGAGGGAGGGGAGGGAATGGCTTTAGAATCTGTCTAAAATGTGGATCATGGACTCAAGAGGAAGATAAAGAGAGATGGGAGAACTTCCACAAGAAGTTTTGTGACGCCAGAGATGAGGACATTATCCATGCTGAACTCTCCACAATAAAAACCAGCACAGTAGCTGTTATAACGGTTCCTTCACAGGTTATTCCTGCTACAGTAGATAATAGCGATGGAGACGGATTTGTGGAGGTTTTCCTGACAACGCTTCTCCACACAATCCTTACAGGAATATACATACACCTAGAAACCTCTCCAGATGAGGTTGGAGGGTTCATTAGGATAGTTAGAGACAAGGAGGGAAAGGAAACCTACGAATTGATATTATACGAAACTATCCCTGGCGGAATAGGCTACATTGAGAGGCTAGGGCCACACTGGTGTACAATTTTAAAGAAGGCAGAGGAGGTCCTGTACAATCACGAATGCCAGAGATCTTGCTACAGATGCTTAAGAAATTACTACAATCAAAGAGTCCACCACCTTTTGGACAAAAGGGTAATCAAGGATTTTCTCTCAAAAGTCATGAATGAATGCGGAGAGGTTATGGAAGGTGTAAAAAACGAGAAACAGATCTATTTTGACTCTCCTCTAGAAAAGACCTTTTACAATATATTTTCGGCTCACAACCTTCCCTTACCTACACAACATCATCATCCTATCAAAGATAAAGAAGGACGAATTGTAGCAAATGCAGATTTTGCATATCCAGAAAGAAAAATAGCCATTTTCGTTGACGGAGTGCAATACCATTTTAAAGAACCCACACAGATTCAGAAACTCATTGATATATCCAATGAACTTGCCATATTAGGATGGACCGTGCTAAGATTCCCAACAGACAAGGTTCTTAATCATTCTGCAGAGATAGCAAGAACCCTACGAAAAGTTCTAGAAAAATAAACAATTCACCACCCATTCCGTCTACTTCTGTCTTTAATGGTATGCCCGCTCAATTAGTGGAGCCCAATATCTTATGTGGATACTCCCCTTGTGTGCCCCTCTCCGCTCTACTCCTCCACCACTCTTCCTCCTTTCCTCAAATAGATTATTCTCACAGCAACAAGTATCAGAATGATTATTAGAGCAATTACTATCAAAAAATACAGCGAATTAACCTTACCCTTACCCCCCTCCCATCTCTCCGGCTGTTTCACTGATGAGGAGAGGTGGGGAGCTATATCCTCTCCTCCCTCCCTGTCGGAGAAGTGGTAGCTGTATGTCTTTCCCTGTTCAAATTCCTCCCCGGGGATCTCTCCAGAATAAACTCCCTCCTCTGTCTCTTCCAGAAGGAAA
>JAOZNG010000139.1 GCA_029933895.1 archaeon | reverse complement strand
TCAATATCTTCCTTAGATAATTTCATTTTTCCCACCTTTTATCTCATTCTTTCACTTAACACCAGCGGGTATGTGATGTTTCACCGTAAGGCCAAATTTGGGCGAAGCGAAATAGCATCTCCACCTGTTAAGTGACAGAAGACAACTAAGCTGGATTGTCATCATTTCATCCACCATTTTTTTTATCTGTTCACTAAAATGCAAATAAGTCATCAAGAATATTATCTGAAAGTTACCACTTTCTCTATTTTCTTCACAGTTTCGCCTCCATACAAGGCTTGAGCATTTCACTTAGCCTGATGTGTCCGCACTATCAATATACCCCTATAAACTTGCCCCCGAAGTCCCATCCCGCATACAGGTGCTGGTTCCCATCCGCTCCTACCAACCAAATTCCACCCTATAAACGGGCCCCGCCCCGTCTCATAAAAGCCATCCGACCCACCAAAACCTATCCCGTTCGGCTGTGTAATAAAAGCTTCGGATACATATTCAAATGATTATTCCTCAATCTCGCTCATTTTTTTCATAACAGCCAGGTAGCTTACAACAAGGGCAACTGCAAGGGCTATTGCTACAGCAACTAGAAGTGGCAGGAAGCTGCTTTTCTCCTCCTCTTCCCTGACCTCAACTAAAACCTCTGAGCTCAGTTCGCTCATCCCGGCGTCGTTTACTGCTTTAACGCTGTAACGGTAGGTTCTACCCGCCGAAACGTTCTCATCCAGAAACTCCGTCGTATTCCCGGGGACTGCGGCATAATACGCTCCGTCCCTGAGTATCTTGTATAGAGTGATCTGAGAGCCCCCATCATCCTCCGGAGGGTCCCATGTTAGAAGAATTCCATCTTTTTCCTGCACAGCCTGTACGTTCCTGGGGGCCGAGGGAGGCCCTATTGGGGTAGCGTTTACACCCTCGGACAGCTCACCCTCGCCCATCCTGTTCACCGCTGACACCTGGTAATAATATCCTCTACCGTTCTCAAGCCCCTCATCTCTGTACCACATCACCTCCACCCTCGCCACGAATTCCCCATCCCGGTACACCCTGTACGCCACCACCTCAGCACCACCATCATCCTCTGGTGCCTCCCACGTCAGGTTCACCGTCCCATCCCCCACAACCGCTGTCAGATTCCTGGGTGCTGAGGGGACCCCCGCAGGGGTAGCATTTACCTCCTCGGACGGCTCCCCTTCACCGATCTCGTTGACAGCGCTTACCCTGTAGTAGTACCTCCGCCCGTTTGAAACGTCGGTATCGTTGTACAGTGTAACGTTATCTCCCACCTCTGCAAGAAGGGTCTCACCCCCCGGGGCCTCCCCCCTGTATATCTTATAAGCGGTTATGGGCGCCCCTCCATCGTCGGCAGGCGCAGACCACCTGAGCAACAAATAGCCATCCCCCTCCGTGGCTGTAAGATTTGTCGGGGGGTGAGGGGGCTTGAGTGTTGTTCCTTCAAATGCGTAGAGGTATCCATCATCGGACCCCACATATACTGTACCGTTGGGGGCTATTGCAGGGGAGGACCTCACAGCGCCATCCGTCTTATATTTCCATTTGAGGGTGCCGTTGGGGTTTATTGCATATAAATAACCGTCCCAGGAGCCCACATAAACCGTTCCCTCAAAACTAACCGCTGGGGAGGAGACTACAGCGTCCTCAGTTTTATATCTCCATTTCATGGTGCCGTCCGGGTTTACAGCGTAAAGATAGCAGTCTCCCGCACCGAAGTATATGGTGCCGTTAGGCCCGATCGCAGGTGATGATTCCACTCTTGCACCGACGGTGTACTTCCACTTTTCCGTCCCATCTGGATTTATGGCGTATAAAGAGTTATCCATGGATGCAACATAGATGATTCCGTTTTCATCAACTGCTGGGGAGGCAAGTATTATCCCATTAGTTGAGAAGGCCCATTCGTACGTTCCGTCATCCTTCAGTGAGTAAAGTTTTCCGTTCCAGGAGGTGACGTAGATGTGTACTCCCTTTCCGTCGG
The DNA here is from genome assembly GCA_029933895.1 of archaeon. Taxonomy (GTDB): domain Archaea; phylum Altiarchaeota; class Altiarchaeia; order IMC4; family QMZM01; genus EX4484-2. The sequence continues at coordinate 1,851 of JAOZNG010000139.1, read as the reverse complement.
AGAAAACGGCCGGGGAAGAGGTCACAATGCCCCTGATGTCGAAATCCCAGATTAGTTCCCCATCGGTGCTTAGCACATAGACCTTCCTGTCATTGGAGCCAAAGTATATTCGATCTTGATAGAGCACCGGGGGGGAGCGCACATCATCCTCGGTGGAGTATTTCCATTTAAGAGTGCCGTCGGGGCCTATAGCGTAGAGGTTGTCATCAAAGGAGCCTATGTAGACTGTCCCATCTGGACCGATTAAGGGGGAGGAGATAATCGGTTCCCCTGTGGGGAACCTCCATTTAACAGTCCCGTTGGGCCAGATGGCGTAAACGAGTCCACGGAAGGTGCCCACGTAGATCACACCGTCCGGGCCTATTGAAGGAGAGGAGATAACCGCTCCACTCAGAGTGCACCTCCATGCGAGGACACCTACGTTCCCTTTAGTATGATACGGGCTAAGTCCTGTATGTCTGAGGTTGCCGTGGAACATGGGCCATGGAGCCTCTAACTCGGAGCCCAATGTTACCGTGGCCAGTCCACACAAAATGAGCAGATTAGTTATGAAAACAGCGCTGTAGGCAGCCTTCGGCAACAACGTGCACACCCCCTTTTAATAAACGGGAGAAGGCCGGAACGGACGAGAGATAGTTGTATATTTTATCAGTGTACATTAATCCTTCCGTGAGGACTCACTTAAAGCACGGCTTGCTTGGTATCACTTCTTCCTGTGCGTCTTGTTTATACACTCTGCCCCCCGGGGTTTGTGCCCTGAGAGAAACCACGCACCTAGGGAGAAGAGAGAGGCTCCCTCAGCAAGGGCACCGGAAGAAAGAGTCCCTCAGGTGTGCACCCCCCGGGGGGATGGGGAAATATCCATCCCTCCACCATTATTTTTTCAACCAATCTGAGGATTTTAATAAAGTCGGCGTCTAATAAAACTTTTGGGGGAAATAGTCCCAATGTCCACACCCCCCATAAACGTATTCCATATCCTCTCTTTACCACGATCTGCGAGCTTATGCCTCTTCTTTCAGCTCGTCCAGTATTTTTTCAAATAAGGGTTTAAGAGGAGGAATCTCCTTGTCTATTACTTCCCATACAATCTCTAGATCAACTCCGTGATATTCATGGATGAGCTTATCCCTCATTCCCGCTATATATCTCCATGGAATCTCAGGGTACCTTTCCCTAATCTCAGGAGGTGTTTTCTTCACAGCTTCCCCCATCACCTCCAGACTCCTGATAACCGCATTTACCGTTTTTCTATCCTCCACAAAGTCCTCAATGTCCATGCCCTCAACAAATTCCTCAATCTCCTGAATAGACGAGAGTATGTCCAGTATGTAATCCAAGTACGTTCTCCTCATACTGATACAACCTCTTCAAGGATGTTTTTACCTATGTGCGGTTTGAGGGCTTTTCTAGATACCAGATCCACCTTTTTCCCCATCAGACTGCTCAGATATTCCTCCAATTCAAGGAATTTAAAGAAACCGATGGGTCTCTCAAAGTCAACCAGGATGTCAACATCGCTCTCAGCTCTCGCCTCACCCCTCACATAAGACCCGAATATCCCGATCTCCTTAACTCCATACTTCTCCTTCAGCTCCTTCATGTGCTTACGGATGACCTTTTTCATCTCCTCAAGAGTATCTACCATCTTCCCCACCTTTTTATTGATTTCTGGTTCCCTACCCCCCACCCCCAATGATTTACACTAGAGCGAGAATATAAAGGTTTCCCGGGGACCCCACCCCCCGGGGTCATTAGAAAATTCCCCACACTTTCATTTCATCCCCGGGGACCCCACCTCCCCCCGGGGAAGAAGCCCCGAGCAGGCCCGGAGGGGGACGGGTCCGGGCC
>JAOZNG010000138.1 GCA_029933895.1 archaeon | reverse complement strand
CCTACGCTTAAAAAACGGCAGTGATAATATGCAAAAGAGAATCTTACTGGTAATGATATCCCTCGTAATGGCAGCTTTCATTCCGTACCACAGCCAGGCAGGGTCTGAAGAGGCGCCTCTGGAATTGGTAGACCATCTGGAGAGAACAATATATCTCAATGCTGGCGAGAGCGCTGCCTTCTACTTTGATCCCATAAAGAAGGAGATAAAGACGGATCCCTCCATCGGAGACCTTCCTGCGGTGGTCTATGAGGCCTTAAACAGGACCCCGGGGTGGGTGAGGGAGAACCTCACCATTCTCTTCCACAGGCTCCCTGAGAGCTACAGGGAAACATATGCCAGGCTCATCCTGAATTGCCCTGAGGAGAGATATCTGGATGAGCTCACCTTCTCCATAGCCCACACACCCGTTGAGGTCCTGACCAGCAACCAGGTGTATCCAGAGGTCTTCCTGAGGAACGTTGAGCAGCTTTACTCAAACGACCGCTATATAGACTACGCCGACATAGTGGATTACGACGATTATTCCACACTGCGCTACTGGGTGAACTCCTCGGGGGAGAGGGTCTCCCACCTTCTGCCCCGGGAGATATACTACTGGTACGTGGTACACCCGAAACTCACCGATGAGGTTCCAACACTGATTGATCCGTCCACGGGAAGGCCATCACCCAGCGGCTACTTCTGGAGGGACTACCTCTTCAACCATGCTGATCCTTCCTATCCTCCCGATACATCTACCAGCACCGTTCTTTATCCGAAAGCCACCCCGCCACTGCTTAAGGACCTTCTCTCTGGAGTGGAGACTCTCTGGAATCTGACTTCCTACAGGGCACCCGGGGGCTACCTTGACAACGGCACCGGCAACAGGCGTCCATTCACCTACGGGGACCACGCCATAGAGAGGGTTTCAAACTGGGTTGAGAAGACCCTCCCGCTGAACGTCCGGGAGGAGTCAAAGAGGATAGATGGAAACCCGGAGCGCTCCATTCAGCCCGTGAGGATAGCCCATAACCACTACGGCAACTGCGGGGAACTTCAGGACCTGACCATCGCCGCCGCCCGCGCTGCCCTCATACCGACGAGAGGTGTACTGAATACCGGAGAGGACCACGTCTGGTGTGAGTTCTGGGAGAGGGGCTGGCACCACTGGGACAACTACTGGTCCGACGGGGGAACGGCGGTGGACAACTTCCATAATTACGATGCCGACTACCCCGGCAGCTGGGGAAGGGAGCTCTCAGCGGTCTTCGCCTGGAGGGGGGATGATTATATCTGGACCGTGACTGATAAGTACACCCCCACGGCGGAGTACACGGCGGAGGTGGTGGACTCCTCCGGGGTGCCCCTTGACGGTGCTACAGTGGTTCTTGCGACGGAGAACTTCTACAACCCGGACTATCTGACCATAGCATGTTGGGGTGAGACGGATCTGAGCGGTAAGGCCCACTTTCTCATAGGCGACGACAGGAACTACTGGGGCGAGGCCAACTGCAGACTGGGGCAGGATCCACCGAACAGTGGTGGAAGCATTCAGGTGAGGAGTATCATAACCTCAAGTGAGGCTGGCAGGTCATACACGAGCACCTACCACATCCCCGGGGCCCTCCCCCAGCCGGAAGCCACACTGGTGGAGGGGGTGAGGGATGGGAAATACCTGTTAAAGGTGAATTACACCGTTGAGAGTGCTATAATGCACTCGAAAAACTTCTTCACCGGAAACACATGGTGCAGGATGGTGGAGGATGGGAAGTGGATAGACTTCTACCTCACCACGAGCAGAGGATACAGCGATTTCAATGGTGGGAGGCCTTTTGAGGCACTCAACATCACCGAGCGAAGTGGTGGCGGAGAGCTCATCTGCAGGATTACAGATGACGATCTCTACTACGCTGTATTCTCAAACCTCCGCACCCTCTCCACCGACAGGTGCATCCGGGTGAACGTTACTGTGTACTACATCCCAACCGTTGTCATAACCTCCCCCTCATCTGGTTCAAGGTACGTTCACACGGAGATAGTTGAGATCACGGGTACAGCAGCTTCCTTCGCTGGCGTTGAGAGGGTTGAGTGGAGTATTGACGGGGGAGAGTGGGAGGAGGCGGAGAGCACCACGGCCGATTGGTCACACTTCCGTATAGAGCTTGACACAACCCCCTTAAGCCAGGGAGAGCACAGGATAGATGTGAGGGCTGTTACGGTGGAGGGGGGGATGGTGTACACATCCCTTCTTATCTACGTATACGATTCCATCTTCCCGGGGTTGAATATAACATCGCCCCAGAGCGGTCAAGAGGTTGTTCAGGGAGAGGCTCTACGGGTGGAGGGGTACTGCTGGGATGACTACATGGTGGAGAGGCTCCGCCTCAGGATGGATGGGGGGGAGTGGGTGAACATAACATCCTCTATGGATGTGGGGGGAAGGTGGAGCGCTGAAGTCCCCACGGAGGGGCTTGAGGTGGGGGAGCACACGGTAGAGGTGGAGGCGACCGACTCATCATCCCATACGTCCACAGCATCTGTGGAGGTGTACGTGACCGAGAGGGTGCCCCCTGTGGTGAACATAACCTCCCCTGAGAACGGCACATTCTTCCCCGGCGGCGGGAGCGTTCTTATCAGCGGTACGGTTCACGACAACTGGAGGCTCTCCTCACTTATGCTTTACCTGGATGGTGAGCGTCTGAAAGCCATAAGAACTGGACCGGAGGGTGGGGAGTGGGAGTGCACGCTATCAACTGCAGAACTGCCCGATGGCCCCCACACGGTGAAGGCGGTGGCGGAGGACAGCGAGGGAAATATGAACTCCTCTTCCGTGACGTTCTTCGTGGACAGCACTCCGCCGGACATCTCCCTCATCTATCCCACCGAGATGGTGAGGGTGGGTCCCACGGGCAATCTGACAGTAAGGGTTCATGTGAGCGATAATTTCCTGGTCACAGAGGTTTACACCACATTAGACGGGAGGGAGTATCCGGCGGTGATGGTGGAGGAGGGAGAATGGATATCGTACATCAACCTGAGCAGCCTATCTGGCGGCAGGCACCGCTTCATGGTTCGTGCCTGTGATGAGGTGGGCCTTGAGGCCACTACATCGGGGTCATTCATTCTGGACGCCACTCCGCCAGAGATACTTCTCGCCCCCTTCAGTAATACCTTCTACGTGGGGGAGAGGGTCTATATAAATGGGAGTATCTTTGACCTCTCTGGAATAGACTCACTCATTGTGGTGGTGAACGGAAATGAGGTAAACATCACCAACACCATAATTGGGGGCGTCTGGAGCTATGCCTGGGAGACCGCATCCCTAACTCCCGGCAATTACACCGTGACCATTGTGGGAAGAGACTGTGTGGGAAACACCGCTACGGTGAGCGTCACCCTGACGCTTCTTGAGAGGGCCGAAGAGCACCCGCATGGTGAGACAGCAGCGGAGGGCGGCCACTCTCACCTCCTTCCCGTGGTTTTGGCATCTGTTGCTGCCGCTGTTGTGGCGGCCCTGATCCTCTTTATGGTCAGGAGGAGGGGTGGAGATGGGGTTCCCAATCCCCCCGGGGGGGAGAAATTCAATGTCCCCGCCCCACAAGCCGGAGCGGCAGCTGAATATGTGGGTAGTTCAGCGGAGACGGAAGAGAACCTCAATATCCCCCTCCCTCCACCCCAGCCGCCCGCCCCCGGAAGATAAAAACCATGCGCTCCTATGAAATAAAGGAAATGTTGACAGCCCGCCCCCCCCCGGGGTAATCTTTAAGAGGGCGGGGTGTGATTGAGTCTGTGCTAGCGTGTGCGAACCCGCCTTCAGGCATCATACATTGTCGGATGGACACATGAAATTGAAGTCGGATGGGCTTAAGTTAT
>JAOZNG010000137.1 GCA_029933895.1 archaeon | reverse complement strand
TCCAACCGCTCATTATATATAACCCAACCCCTATTATCAATATAAGCCATAACAATCTCCCTTGTTATGGCTTTTCTTCTCACACAAAGAAATACTTTACGATTTATTCAACACAGCATCTTTTTTCCCATTACTTATAAAACAGATCATTGATGTTCCCCATTAAATATTATGATTAATTACTTGAAAACTTAATATAAACTATTGACAGTTAAAATATTATGTTTACAGATATAAAAAGCAAATAATAATATATGGCGGAAGAAGTCACCCTCATAACCACAATCAGGATACATTGCAGACCAGGGGGATATAGAGACCACAACAGCAGAGGAACTAGCAATCCTCTAGGAGGCAGGAGATGCTAATCGCCGCCTAAACCCCCCCCACCTCAAACACACGGAAACCCCATGAAACCTGCTTTTATATTCCTGAAGGCTGTTCCATCATCAACCCACCCATACCAGTGGACAAGAAATACATGCAACAAAAACCACCAGCAAACAGAAAATAACTTCGCTGTAACACATTCTCACATCCTCGCAGGAGCCTCAACACCCAACAAAAACAAGCCATTACACAAGACCTGCCTCACAGCATCCACCAACAAAAGCCGTCTAAGCCTTACATCATCCCCTGCACCTAACACAGGACACTCCCTGTAAAAGCGACTGAAGACAGAAGCCAGCTCATAAACAAAAGAAGAAACCAGGTTCGGTTTATATCCCACTGCTGCCTTCTCCACCACAGCAGGGAAACATAAAAGCATGAAGACAAGCCGCTCCTCTAACTCATCTAAATCCCATAATCCATTTAAACCAGCATCCTCCAACCTGAGACCGGATTTCTCCAGGATACTGCAGCACCGTGCATGAGCGTACTGGATATAGGGAGACGAGTTCCCGTCAAAGTTCAATGCATCGCTCCAGCTGAAGTTTATGGGCTTAGAGGGCGCAGCCTTCAATATGTGATACTTCACAGCTCCAACACCAACCAAGGGTGCAACATCCCTGGAGGCAACACCCCTCACCATTATCTCATGCTCAGCCTTCGCCACAGCATCATCCAACAACAAATCCACGGGCGCAGTCTGACCCCTCCTGGTCGACAACCCCAGACCCTCAAAGCTGACAAAAGAATAATGCACCGCCTCCAGAGGCTTATCCATGCCATAAATCCCGCCCAGAATAGCCTCCACCTCCCTGAACTCCAGCTTATGATCCTCACCAAGAACATTAACCAATCTACCGCCCAATCCCATCTTATGGAGGTGGTAAGCCACATCCCTTGCAAGATAAACCGAGGTACCATCTTCCCTCAACAACACAGAAACCCCATCCCGCCTCTCAATACCGAAACCGCTCAAGTCAAGACCAAAGCCGGCCCCGCTTTCTCTGGCGAACTCAACCCCTCTAAGGAAATCAACCACCTCCATAACGCCACCATCCCTGATGAAATCGCTTTCATAATCAAAGACATCAAAACATATCCCGAGCCTGTTGAACAACACCATCTGACCCTCCAGGCAATCCTGGGCCTTCTTTCTCATAGCCTCAAGAGCATCAATGTCGCCTGCCTCCGCTCTCTTAATCAAATCCTGTACCCTTGTTTTGAAACCATCCTCCTCCTCAAACAACCTGTTAGCTGAAACATACTCCGCGAAAACCTTAAAATCCTTCTTCCCCATGTACCTCCTGTAACGGTCCCGTGTCTCCCTGTCAGGTTCAACACCCTCAAGAGAGGCCTGCGCTATCATAGCAACCTGTTTGCCCACGTCATTAACGTAATAATGTGTCTCCACATCAAAGCCATAAAACCGGAGAATCCTGGCCAGAGAATCACCGATCAAGGAATTCCTCAACCTCCCAACGTGCACAGGCCCTGAGGGATTAATCGATGTATGCTCTAATATAACCCTCCCTTTACTCTCACCTCCCCCGTAGCTCCCCCCCTGTTTGCGGATTACGTCAAGAAGAAGAGGCGTTAACCTCTCATAGTCCAGAAAGAAATTAACGTAACCGTTCAATGCCTCAACCCTTCTGATGCCGTAAAGGGATTCAGCATCCAGCTTTCCGGCAATCTCCATTGCCTTCTCTCCGGGATCAACGCCCTCCTCTCTGGCCAGCTTGAAGGCTATGGAGGAGGAATAATCAGACACCCCTGAGTCCTTGATATCCGAGGAATCCAGCCGCTCACCGGTAGCCCTGTTCAGGGAATCAACTATGCTGTCTACTATTTTTTTGTGCATCAATAAGATTTTAACCTATAAATTAAATAAATCAACAAGGAGACTTGAACAGCAGGGAAATGGAAAAGAAAAAAACAAGAAAAAAATCAATGGATGAAGGAGACCTCAGGGAAATCACGGAAGAGGTTCTCGACCATGGTTTTGAGGAACTCGTTCATGAAGAGAAACACCTGGAGAAGATACTTGGCGATAAAAAAGAGGAATGGGAAGTAAAAAACCTCTTCAGGAAAGCCAGAAAAATGGAGGAAAAAGAAGAATACAAGAAAGCGATAGACCTCTACCTCAAATTCATAGAGAAATACCTGCTCCTGGTTAAATCCAGGGAAAAATACGGGCTGAAAGACTACTATAAGGCTGGAGACTACTACACGAAAATAGCGGAAATCTATAGAAAGATACCTCACATAAGAGCCGGAGAAAGACTCAGGGATATGAAGAAATCATCGGAATACTATGAGAAAGCAGCTAAGATATATATGGAGGGGGGTGAGCATAGAAAAGCAAACAAAAGTTTCATCCAGTCAGCTGAAATATTCCGGGAACTGGGTTTATATGAGCTGTGCGCTAAACAATACATCAGCATAGCTGAGATATACCGCATAAAAGGCGATAAACTGCTTGTAAGCGGATTCTATGAGAAAGCAGCTGAGGAATACAGGAAGGGGGGTATGAAGGAAAAAACCATCGAGATGATTCTGGAAGCTGCGAAGATGAAAGACGAAATCAACGACAAAGAGGGTGTTAGTGGAGACTACGCGAAAGTAGCTGACATCTACAGGAGCATGAGAAAACACAAGAAGGCAATAAAATACTACGCGAAATCTGTGGAGATACTCTATGGGATAGAGAAATTCATAAAGCTGAGGGAGATATATGACGGCATAGCTGAAGACTATGAGAGCCTGAAAAGATACGATGATGCAATATATTACTATCTCAGCTCCGGCTACCTGAACAAAGACAAAGACAACCACGCTGTAAGCAATGCTTTTGAAGGAGCGGGGAGATGTTACTCCCTCCTGGGGGACTACGAGACCGCTATAAAATACTATCTCCGGGCAGCTGATTTAAGGATTGACTTAGCCAGATATCTTGACACAGCCCTTGCCTTCAAGGAGGTGGCAGACTGCTACAGGGCTATGGGGGATGTTGAATCAGCAGCTGAATACTATTTCAGATACGCCGAATACGGCCTCATGGACGAGAAAGGCCTGTCCTCCATTGAGGGGTTTAAGATAGCATCCGACATATACCTGAAACTGGCGGAATCCCTGCCCCAGATGGACGAGGAGAGATTAGGGAAGGTTATAGAATTATATAAAAAACTAGCGAAAAGCTATTCCGGGATGAAAGACCACAAAAAAGCAGGTGATTCCTTCTTTATAGCAGCAGAACTTGAAAAAGATTTAGGCATAGAAAAACAAACCCAGACCTATCATGACGCCATAAGGGAATACAGGGAAATAGATGATTTATGGAATATAGGTAGAAGCCACGTCAGGATTGGTGAATACAGGGATTCTGCTTTAGCCTACATCCAGTATGCAAAGAAAAAGCAGAGAGAGGAAGATATTTTCGGCACAGGTGAGGGCTATAGAAAAGCAGGGGACAGCATGAAAAGCCTGGGT
>JAOZNG010000015.1 GCA_029933895.1 archaeon | reverse complement strand
CGCCTCAACATAGCTTGGTCTCTAACCTGGTGTATTCAGCTAATGGTTCCTGCATTGATACCGTAATCTGCAATGGGAGGATTCTGATGCGGGAGGGCAGGGTAGAAGGCGAGGAAGAGATACTGGAGAAGGCGGGAGAGGTTGCCTTGGATGTGGTATCCAGAACCTAAAGGATTTTATATCGTGTTGACATAATATCTCTTACAGGAACAGGATGGAGTTGAAGGCTGCTGCCATGAACACCCTCAGGAGGGTGCGTTGGAATGTCGTGTTCGGTTTGTTGGTTGTGTTGGTTGTTGTAGTCTTGCTTCTGTTTGGCAATCCCCTGAAGCCCAGATACCATGGTGAAGGGGAAATAAAGATGCGTGCCTGGCTGGAACCGGATACAGTAGGGCTCTTGGATGAAAGCACTGCCTGGGTGGAGTTGATAAATCAGGGAGGGAGGGAATATAACCTAACCATCGAGGTGTCGGCTAAGAGCAGGGAATTATCCCTTAAATCCACTGGAGAGATGGTGGCAGAGAAGAGCATAATAATCGGTCCCGGGGAAAGCCGGAACATACCCTTTAAAATAAACGTTGACGCGGAATACGCGGGCAGTTATGGGGTGAACCTTCAGGTAGTGTACGATAGAAAAGAAATCACCTCAGAGATGTATCTCAAAGTAAAGGGAGGCTAGAATTTTCTTCTTCTAACCTCTTCTAGGCGAGCCATTTTCCTGTAGGCGTTCTCTGCAGCATCCACTATGGCGTTGTTTATGGGAGCCAGTGGGGGTGTGTAACAATACTTCAGCTTCATGAGGTCTTCTATGGTGGAATGGTTCTGTATAGCATAAGCGCATAAATCAATTTTGTCCGCTACACCCTCTCCTCCGCCAACAATCTGGGCTCCTATGATCTGCCTGTTGATTTTTTTGAAAACCAGCTTTATGTATACATCCTCTGCACCAGGGAAATACTGGGGCTTGGTTGTTGTCTTAATCTTCCCGGAGATAAATGGGATATCCATATCCCTGGCATCTGACTCAGTCAACCCGGTACGGCCAATCTCCATATCAAAAAGCTTCAACACCATTGAGTTAAGAACACCCTCCATGGCAACATAGCAGCCAGCTGCGTTTGATCCGGCAATCTTGCCCTGCCTGACAGCTGAGGTACCGAGCTGCGAGAACGTAGGCTGGCCTGTGACAAGAGACCTGGTGAAAACACAGTCCCCGGCAGCGTAAACTCCATCAACGCTTGTCTGCATCCAGCCGTCTACCTGAACAGCTCCCTTAAACGTCTTTATTCCAGCTTTCTCAGCTAATTCACCGTTAGGTATTAGACCAATACCCACAACAACGAAATCCGCTGGAATATCCTCTCCTCCCACGTTAACGGAATCCACCCATCTCCTGCCATTGAATCCATCAGTTGACTTGCCGTTCAAGACGGTTATGCCATCATCCTCCAGAGTCTTATTTATTATGTCAGAGTAGCTTTTGTCAAAGCAGTGACCAAACAAATGATCGCACTTTTCGACTATAGACACATCAAGACCTCTCTTTCTGAGAGCGGCAGCTGTTTCCACGCCAACAGCGCCTCCTCCAACAACAACAACTTTCTCTGATTCGATGGCTTTCTCCAGAATCCTCTTTCCGTCCTCTATATCCTGCAGTGTGTAGATGCCCTTAAGGTTGCTACCGTCAACATCAAGTTTCCTTGCTCTTCCACCTGTTGCAATAACCAGCGACTTGAACGGGAAATCACCCTCTCTTCTGGTGGAAACCTTTTTTTCTCCGAGATTTATTTCCACGGCTTCGTCTATAACACAGTTGATGTGGGATCCCTCGCATATACCCTTCAAATCGTGGCCTATGATGTCAAAGGACAGGATTTCACCACTTAACACGAAGGGCAGAGAGCAGGGTGAATAAGAAAGATCGTCTTTGGATATAACAAGTATATTAGCATCCCGGTTCAGTTTCTTGGCTGTAAGTGCTGATGTCAAGCCAGCGCCCCCTCCACCGATAACCACTAAATCGTGCATTAAACAATATATAGTGTTTACTGGATTAAAAAACATTGATTATTCTCGTTTGTGTCGACTACGAGAATCATCACAACTGGCAACGATACGGTAAATTGCCGCACAATTTATGCACAGTGAGTTTTACTCGCTCCTACTCCCTTCTTCGTTTCATTGGTGGGCTTATATCTGGATTATCTCCGGCAGACTGCCCCAGCAGCCCAATTCAGTGTCTAAGACAACCATAGCGCCCATCACCCCCCTGATATCCTTCACCTTCTCTAAGGCCGTTTCAACACCATCCGGTCCCCTGACCACATTAGCAATCGAGGTGGCTGCTGCATCAGCTAGTGGTGTTGAATCGGAGAGGACGGTAACGGCATCTGCTTCCCCCAGGGATATGGAGTGACCTATTGAGGCGGAAGAGGTACACACCCCTAGGGGGGTGTTTTCGGGCTTGATTTTCAGAGCTATCTTCCCCGAGTAGATGGATGAGCCAGCATATAATCCAATGGTCACTTCATTGTTCACCTTCAATGCTATGTCTCCGCCGTTTTCAACGATGGCTTCTGTGGCACCAGACTGCAGCAGAAAATCCCTCAGATGCTCGGAGAATGCTCCTGCTACAGAAGCCATGGGGCCTACGCCAGCTTTTCTTGAGGACTCAGCCATCTCCTTCACTATGCTGGGGGCTTTATCCCCTACCTCAAGGGGCTCATAGGTTGACTGGTAGAATGGATTGTTTCTTATGTATTCCTCCAGCAGGATGTATGTTCTCTCCAGCTCTTCCTTGGCTTCCTTGCGGGAGTCCATGTCGCATAAGACAACTATTCTGGATTCCTTAAATGATAATTCAAAACGGTTCAGTGTTCCTGGATAGTCATGGCCTTCATTGGGCATGCCAGGACGCACGCCTCGCATAGAATGCATTCTCCCTTATCCACCTCAATACTCCAGTCCTCTGTGAAATAAATTGCTTCGGTAGGGCATAGTGATATGCAGGCACCGCAGTCTATACAGTTCTCTATATCTCTCTTAATGTTCTCCTGTAGTTTCCTGACCGTAACCCCTGACCCCCTGAATCTATTTATCACCCTGTCCTCGTCGTGCGGTATATCGACCACAATAGATGCTTTGTCGTGCTCTATATCTGCTCGCAGGACGTTGATCAACACTCCTGTCTCTACAATCACCTTCGAGAGTATAGGAGAGCCGACCACATCCGAGGAATACTCTAGGAGATATTTGCTCATCCAGATCCACCCCTCCTCATTATATCAGCTATGGTGATTATACCTATAACCTTGCTGTTTTTGTCCACGACCGGCGTAGCATCCACTTTATATTTATCCATTCTCCTTGATACTATGTCAATGGCTTCGTTCTGGTCAGAGGTTATGACATCCCTTGTCATGACATCAGCCATTTTATTTATGTTCCTGGCTAAAGCCGTTGTTATATCTCTTGATGTTATAATACCCTGAAGTTTGTTTACTTCATCCACTATAGGTATCTGGTCTATGTGGTTGTTTATTAATAAAGCCGAGATTTCTTTTATGGTGGCATCTCCCTTAGCTGTAATCACCTCCCCTGTCATAACCTGCTTAACGGTTTTGGTACCCTTTTTCAGTTTCATTGATCTAGCATGTCCTTTTCTGGGAATGGACTCCACCTTCCCTGTGAGATAGAAGTTTTTGTCTTCGATTAATTCCTTCAATTCCTTCAGGAGATGGTATGTCATCTTTAGACTGGAGAGTGGGCTTGTTCTAATCTTTTTTCCTTCCACTTCAATCCTGCCGGAGAAGAGCTGCTCGTAGTTTACCTCTCCAATAACCGGCCTAACCAGCCGGGACACTCCGTAGTCTATGATCTCTGTTTTTACGTCCACGTTTTTTACAGCTGTTTTGCGGGCTATTTCCTCGTTCAGGACAGGGATGGGTACTCCGATACCAAGATAGAGGCTTGTGCCGTATCCGGGGATACTACACCCCCTGACATACCTGGGGTCCATGTCTTTGAGGTCGCCTCTGGTGGAGAGGTTCCCTGCTCCTGTGTCCGGGGAATGCTGGGTTCCTTCACCAACAATAAATCCTTTGGCTCCTCCAATGAATATTCTTGTTCCAACTCCGATAACATCATAGTCCGGGTCATTCACCAGGGGGTTGAGTTCTCCAACACCCGCGAAGGACACGTTTCCTTTATTTGGTAGGAGGGTTCCCATGTATGTTTTCATCAATGTCTCGGATGAGTTGGTCGCTGCCTTGTATTTCTGGTAGATGTTTCTGGGGTTGTACATTATTGCCTGGTTCAGGTCTTCTATGGTGACTGTGGTCTCTACCTTCTTTTTGGGATAGCAGTCTGTTCCATAGGCTTCTGCTCTCAATTCTATTTCTTTTCCGGCAACAAGGTCTTCTATAACATGCGCTCCCCCGTAGTCAGAGTCCCTGTATTTCCTCAGCTGGGTTGCCCCTATATATGCGTCCACTGCCGCTATTCCCGAGTATGCTTCCACGTCGTTAAGCCAGAGTTTTGTGATCTTGATTGGAGGGTCTGCGTGCCCGAAGTTGAGGAAGACTCCTGAGGAGCACATGGCCCCGAATGTCCCTGTTGTTACTATGTCTACTTCCTTGGCTGCTTTTTTGGGGTTGTCTTCGTAGATTTCAGGCATCTCGTCGGCTCGTACTATTACGGCTTCGCCTTTTTTTATTTTCTGGTTGATCTCTTTTATAGTCTTCATTCAAACACCTGTTGGATTGTAATGGTGAGCTGTGGTGAACTGTGGTGAAAATACTTAATATATTGTTATTCTACTATAAATATGAATATATATATCTTATGCAAGTATGCATATATTCTTTTATAAATACAGATATCCTATAAATATTCAAATATGCATAGAACCCCAAAATGGAGCTTCCGTCACTCACAGAAATAAAAAAATACCGGAAAAAGCTGGGCATAACACAGACAGAGCTGGCGGAAAAGGCAGGGATAAGCCAGTCCCTCATAGCCAGGGTGGAGGCAGGAACAGTAGACCCACGGTATTCAAAAATAGAGAGCATATTCAGGGCACTCAACGAGCTAAAGAGGGAAGAGATAAAGGTGGAGGAGATAATGTCCCGGGAAGTGGTGACGGTGAACATCAGCGACCCCATCAGCAAGGCAATAGAGCTGATGGAGGAACACAACGTATCCCAGCTACCGGTATTCATGAGGAATGGTATGGTTGGTTCCATCTCAGACGAGATAGTCCTCAAACAAATGTCCAGAGGCGTTGACATCAAGGACATGCCCTCGCGTAAAGTCAAGGACTTCATGGAGGAATCATTTCCCTTCATAAACCCCACATCCCCCCTCTCAATGGTCTCACGCCTTCTGGAACACAACAATGCAGTCCTCGTTGTAGAAAAAGGGAAAGTCAGGGGTATAGTAACCAACGCAGACCTCCTCAAGGTCCTGCACTGAGGCATTAATATCCCCTATTCCCTATTAATTAAAATGAGTCAAACAATTGCAGAAAAAATTCTATCCAAACATTCAGGCAGGGAAGCATACGCTGGGGAGATAGTGATAGCAGACATAGATTATGCCATGAGCCAAGACGGCACCACGCCTCTGGCGATTAAAGCATTCAGGGACATGGAGATGGAGGCTGTCTGGAATCCCGATAAAATATCTCTCGTCATAGACCACTCAGCTCCAAGCCCCAGCCAGCAGGTAAGCAACCTGCATGAAATGATGAGGGAGTTCGCCAGGAAACAGGAAATTAATGTCTACGACATAGGATGCGGTGTATGCCACCAGCTGATGCCAGAACAGGGTCATGTTGTTCCAGGAGACCTCGTGGTGGGAGCTGACAGCCATACATGCACCTATGGGGCATTGAACGTGTTCTCTACAGGAATCGGCTCCACAGATATGGCTGCAGTATACTCCTCAGGGAAGCTGTGGTTTAAAGTTCCTGAAACTATAAAAATCAATGTAAGGGAAGAGCTGCCAGAAGGAGTCTACTCCAAAGACCTTATACTGAAGATTATTGGAGATATGACAGCAGACGGAGCAACCTACATGTCAGCTGAATTCAGCGGAGATGCAATATCCTCCCTCTCTGTTGATGCCAGGATGACCGTATGCAACATGGCGGTGGAAATGGGAGCCAAAACAGGGATTATGGAAGCAGACCGCAAGGTGATGGGTTACGTCGAGAAACACTCTGGGAGGAAGCCGGATCCGGTGAAAGCAGACGAAGATGCTTCATACAGCAGGGAAATAAACGTGGATGCCTCTGACCTTGAGCCTGTGATAGCTAAACCCCACAGGGTGGATAACGTGGTTCCCCTGTCTCAGGTGGAGGGATTGGAGATACAGGAAGCCTACCTGGGTACGTGCACCAACGGCAGGCTGGAGGATTTAAGGATTGCCTCAGAGATACTGGAGGGAAAGAAGGTGAAGAATGATGTCAGATTTATTGTTGCGCCTGCCTCAAAACAGGTTTACCTTGATGCCATAAACGAGGGGATACTTCAGATCCTGATAGGATCCGGGGCAGCGGTTGTAACGCCTGGATGCGGTCCCTGTGTGGGAACCCACAACGGCGTGCCAGCTGACGGAGAAAAGGTTATATCAACAGCCAATAGAAACTTCAGGGGGAGGATGGGCAACCCCGAGGCTTTCATCTATCTGGCTTCTCCTGCAACAGTAGCGGCATCAGCCATTAGGGGAGAAATCACAGATCCTAGGGGCATGCTATCACGACCCTGACGACATACAGTGTGTTGCAGCCCATGTCCTTCCGCTCCATCTGCCCTGGATTACGGGTTGGTTAACACCGCAACCTCGAACCCGAAGCAGACCTCAGCCTTCCCTTCACCAGCATAGTCCCCTGATGTGACCACTACATCATGGATCAGGAAGGACATCATATTGTCGTTCCATCCCAAAGAATACATCCCTGCCCTCACAGATAACTGGGCTCAGAGGATTACTGTTCTATCGCAGAGGGTAACTATCTCAGCCCTTGTTTTACTATCCATTCCCTCCTCTATTGTCGTCAACAAAGCCCCAATATCTCTCACCCTCAGCCGGGTCAGGGTGTAGTGTATGAACCGGGTCAGGGCTACGGGGCTGTTGTGTATGAGCAGGGTTGTCAACGAGTCTATGAAGAGAAATCCACCCTCCCCGAGACTGGAGTATTTCTTGTTCAGGGCGAGTGATATCTCTGTTAGTGCAGATGTACTGTTCACAAATGTCACTCGCGTGCTCTCTCCAGCATTCTCTTCAGGAACCCCCACAGACATCATAATTGTGTCGATAAAAGACAGGTTTTCTGTGTTTATGCTGTTTTCCCTGCACAATTTAATGAGTTTAGGGTAGGGTCTCGTGGACGTCAATATTATGCCCTGTGATTCGCCTGAGGTCAGAGCCTTCAGGGAGTTTAGGGTTGTATCCAGTGTCTCTTCCGGCTTGGTCTCTAACAAAACGATTTCCCCAGTCACCACGTTAGTTATTTCCTCCTCAAGTTTACCTGCAGTATCTCTCATTTCACCTGATTTCTATGATTTTGTCGCATTGGAAGACTATGTCTTTAATAAATTTCTCCTTGGAGAATTCGCTTCCGACGTTCATGATGATCGCTGAGAGGTCTGTTTTCCTCAGCGTTCTGGTCAGGAATTCCGCAAACCTCAGTGTCTCCGAGAGTGGTTGATATAGCATGAGTGTTGTTATGGAGTCCAGGAACAGGAATTTCTTTTCTTCCTTGATGTTTGGCAGCATCTTATATGTCGCCCGTGTCAGGTTGTTTATGCCCAGTTCCTTTGGGACATATATGCAGTTCCTTGATTCCCTCCCTGTTTCCTCTGCAGCAGAGGATGCTGCATCAATGAAAGATATTCTCTCTGCACTTATGCCCTGCTTCTTAAACAGCTTCATGAGGTTAGTGTGAGGCCGCTGTATTGTTATGTATAACCCTGAGTAATTGAATTTCTTCACCAGTACCCTGATTGTCTCCAGGTTCACCTGGAGGTAGCTTTCCTCCGGCACCTGCAGTATTGCGACAAAATTCCCCTCCCCGCTGCCTAACTCCTCCCTTAGTAGTTCCGTTACGTTGGTTTCCCCTATACGTAAATCAGCCATTTCTCTCCCCAGTCTGCTCGTGGTCTGTGGCATCTCTGAAGATTTCCAGGCCGCCTATTATATCCCCTTTTTCGTTTCTAAGGTAGTCTATGTTTTTTGAGGCCTGGAATGTTTTTCCTTTAACCGTGATCAGGCATTCCCCTCCATAGATGGGTTTTTCCACATCCTCTGCATAGAGCTTACATTTCTCGAGACAGGATGGACAGTGCCATATCTCAGTGCATTTTTTACCTAAGACTTCTTCTTCCTTAAGTCCTGTTATCTCTTCAGCGCGGGAGTTCCAAGAGGTAATTCTTTTCTCTAAATCCACGGTAAATACGGCGCTGGGCATTTTCTGGATAAGTGCTTCAGAATACTCTTTCGCTTTTTTCAGTGCATCCTCTGTCTTAGTCTTCCCTTCAATGATTTTTTTCAGCTCCTCCCGTTCTTTTCTAAGCTCAGGGGCTGTCTGCTTCATCGCCAGCTTCAGGCTTACCAGGGTCCGGTCAAATGCTCTCGCCAGGTCCCCTATCTCGTCGTTTCGCTCCTTCCCCTCCACTCTGACATCCAGTTTACCTCTGCTGATGTCTTCTATGGTCTCCGTCAGCCTCTCGATGGGTTTTGAGATCAATCTCGATATGAGGAAACTGAAGATGATCACACAGGTTATGATAATGAATGTGCTGAGCAGGAAAACCTCGAGCAAATGTGCTCTCTGAGCGCCCAATACATCCGCTTCATCAATCTCGGCCAGCAGACACCAACCCATCTCTTCAATAAATGCATGTGTTCCCAGAACATTAACACCACGGTAATTCCTGTATACTGCTGTTACCTCGTCGGCAACATGCTCTTTATGTTTGTGGGCCCGACAGTTTCTTGCATTCAGTGAATCAACCTTCTGTTCCATGAAGGTATTGTTCATGGATCTTGAAGGAGTTATCCTGTATCCCTCTCTGTTCACGAGATAGGTCTCCCCTCTCAGCCCCAAACCTGATTTTTCTGCCGTGATTTCATTTAGTTTATCTATTGAGGAACATATAACCACAACACCCAGTAATTCATTGTTTTCCTTAATTGGTGCTGATATGCATATATCAGGTTTATCTGTGAGCGTACATTTACTGATCTCATTAATGTATGTTTTTTCCCTGCCCTTGAGGAAGATATCACTGGTGCTTTTATTGGCGCCAACAGATTCCTCATCAGTGGAGGCAACAACTATCCCGTTTTTATCCAGGATACATGACTTGAAGATTTCGCTGTCAGCGTCTACCATAATCTGCAGTCTTTTATTCGCGGTTTCATATTTCACAGCGTAATCAGCATCCTTCCTGCTTGCATTTAGAAGATCCCTGTAAACAAGGCTGGTCGCCATCAGATCAACCTTCATCTGTCTGTCATCCAGAAAGGTTTCGATGTGATGTGCCCTTGATTCTGTAACAGACTCCAGGTGCTTGTATGTCCGTTCCTCTAAAACCGCTTCTGCATTCAGATAAAAGAGGTATAGTCCACTGATTGATGCAATCATAAGTGAGGTTATGAAGACCAGGGTTATCGTGGTTTTGATTTTCATTTTCAACAATCCTTTGTTTACTTTCCTGTCAGCTTCCTGCGTTTCCGGATAACTGATTCATACACCCTCAAGATACATCTCCAAAGATACTCTCTATACTCCTCTTAAATACATCCCCCTTCTCTGAATCAATTATGCCTTCACTCACCAGAGAGCTTACATATTCTACAATATCTTCACATTTCACGTTGCCTTCCTCTTTCATCTTCTTGAACTCCAACTCCCCCATCGGCCCAAGATTATCTATGAACTCCTGCCTGACCCGCTCAAGGACGGTTGCAGAAATCTTTCTCGCTGACCCCGATAAAACACCCTCATATCCCCTGAAGGTTTCTCCGACAACTATGCCTTTATTGGTTATACTATATCTCCTCAGGCTTTTGCTGTGATCATCTCCTCTTGTTTTCAGAACAGACATCATGAGGTCTACCCCACCCTCCAACTCCACATACTTCAGGAGGATGATGTTATCCGTCATCGTTGAGAGATGAGCGTCAGTTAATGTTTCCACACTCATAAGTGTAGCGGTAGCGGTTGTGAAGACCGAGGTAACCTCCCTTGATTTAAGGTAACCGTTAAGCAGTTTAACAAAACGCCTGAATTCATCTAATTCAAATGCGTTTCCTATAGATGAGAGGCTGTCCACCACGACCCGTTTGACCCCTGTATGCTCCACCGCATCTCTTATGTCAAGCAGATGCTCATCAATGTATTTCTCTGAGGGGTAAGAGCACATGATCTTCAGAAGGCCCTTCTCTTCATATCTCCTGAAATCCCAGCCAAAGGTCCCCGCATTTCGTATTATCTGATCCCTTGACTCCTCAAACCCAGCCAGCAGACATGGTTCATCTAATCTAAGCCCTTCTGCGATAAAATGCAACCCCGTAATGGATTTCCCTGTTCCGCTGGCTCCGGCAACCAGATTAGTTGAGCCCCTGAAGACCCCGCCGTTGGTCATGTCATCAAAGCCTTTAATCCCAGTAGATATCTTCTCTCTGCCAGAGACATATTGGATGGGGATACTTAACCGAGGAAATATTTTTATACCTGATGTTGTTATTCTGAAGCTGTTTTCATGCGGCGCGTACTCCACACCTCTCATTTTAACGATCTTAAGGGTTCTTGTTAACTGAAAGTTCATATCCCTCTGCCTGAGCTGGATGATGCCGTCAGAAATAAATTCCTCAACGCCATACACCGAGTAGCCCTCCCCAACCACCTCGCTTGTTAATATGGTTGTGCATCCCAGCGATGCGAGCATAGTCCCCAGATCAAAGATGAATCTCCTGATTTTGGCCTTATCCTCCAGGTTATATGCTATGGCGGTTATGGAGTCAATAATCAATCTCTCTGCGTCGTTCTTTTTAACCTCCTCTTCGATTAGGTCTAGGATCCTGTTTCCGTCTAAACCAGTTTCCCCAAGGCTTTTCCTCGGATCCATGATCTTGACTCTCTCATCCTCCACTGCCTCCTGGCTGTAGTAGTCTAGGCCCTCCAGGTTCTTTAGTGTCTTAAATAACGGCTCCGTGAGGGTGATGTATATGCCGTTTTCATCAAGCATCTTGGCGCCGTTAAACAGCCATTCGAAGGACAATATGGTTTTGCCGGTGCCTGAGGCCCCTGCTAGGAGGATAACTGCTCCTTTTGGGAATCCTCCGCCCAGTAGTTGATCCAACTGGGGATTGCCTGTTACACTTCTGTCACTTTTATCTGACATCTCATTAAATAATTATCAATTCGACTATAAAATCATTTCTATCTATATTCTATGAACCGATATTATGCTAAAATCAGATAAAATATTAATAAATGATGTACATTTCCAGAGATATGGGTCCAAAAATTCACTTCAAAAAACCTTCGGAAGAATACAGGCAACTCCGCTGGAATTTTATTGTTTAATACTTAATCATATACCAAACCTAAAACGAAAATGGACTATCACGTAAAAGACATAAACTTAGCTGAAGAGGGCAGATTAAAGATTGAGTGGGCTATGGATCACATGCCTGTCCTGATGGAGATAAGGGGGAGATTCAAAAAAGAAAAACCGCTGAACGGTGTTAGCGTTGGTTTCGCTTTACATGTGACCAAGGAGACAGCAGTCCTAGTGGAGACCCTTGCTGATGGGGGGGCTGATGTATCAATCACCGGATGCAATCCACTCTCGACACAGGATGACGTAGCAGCAGCGTTAGCAGACAACGGAACAAAGATTTATGCCTGGAGGGGCGAGACAAGAGAGGAATATTACAGGAACATAAACAGGGTCCTGGACTACAAACCCAACATAACAATAGATGACGGCGCAGATTTAGTCTTCACTATACACAAGGAGAGGCGGGAGCTTCTGGAAAACATCCGGGGGGGCTGTGAGGAAACAACCACGGGAGTTATAAGGCTGAAAGCCATGGAGAAAGACGGGAAGCTAAGATATCCTGTGATGGACGTGAACAACGCCATGACGAAACACCTCTTCGACAACCGCTACGGGACAGGGCAATCAACCATAGACGGGATATTGAGGGCTACGAACACCCTCATAGCAGGGAAAAACTTTGTGGTATCAGGGTATGGGTTCTGCGGCAAGGGAGTTGCCAGAAAAGCTGAAGGCATGGGAGCTAACGTCATAGTCACGGAAGTGGACCCAGTAAAAGCACTGGAGGCTGTGATGGACGGCTACCGGGTCATGCCCATGGACGAAGCCTGCAGGCTGGGGGAAATATTCGTGACCGTTACAGGAGATATCAACATCCTGAGAGGCAGACACTTCAGGGAGATGAAAAAAGGCGCCATAGTAGCGAACTCAGGGCACTTTAATGTTGAAATAAACATCCCTGAGCTGGAGGAGCTGGCTAAAGAAAAAAAGATCATAAGAGAGAACGTCGAGAAATACACTCTGAGGGATGGGAAAACAATATATCTACTTGCTGAAGGACGGCTGGTTAATCTGGCTGCGGCAGAAGGACATCCCTCTGAGGTAATGGACATGAGTTTCGCCAACCAGGCTCTGGCGGTGAAACATCTGCTGGAGAATGAGTTAGAGGCCAGAGTGTATTCAATTCCCAAGGAAATAGATGAAGAGATAGCTGGTTTAAAGCTGGAAACCATGGGTGTGGACATGGACAAGCTCACCGGGAGACAGAGAGAGTACCTTGGGAGCTGGGAGGAGGGTACGTAAGCTAAGGAGATATATAGACATATTCAATTATTCTATTAGGTGAATGTGAATGGATAAAGGGAGAGTATTGATTGGTGATTATCTCGGCACCATTGAGGAGTTCGTTCCCGGGAAGGGAACCTTTGCGGAAGACGGTAGGATATATGCGGCTATTATGGGAGAGGCTGAACTGGATAAGGTAAACCATACAGCAGAAGTCAGGGGGAAAAGCATTCTGGAGCTGGAGGTTGGGCAGGTCATCTTCGGCGAAATAGTCAATATCAGAAGAAATAATATAACAGTGATAGCGAAGAAGATACGGGGCTATGAAGCAGAGATAGACGAGAAAACCTCGCTTTATGTCTCTAATATCGCGGATAAATATGTCGAGAAGGCGGAAGACTTCTTTGGTGTTGGAGATATTGTTGAGGGGGAGATTATCCGGATCCACGGCGGAATGGTGAGTTTATCAACCAGAGGGAATTATGGGGTGGTGTTGGCTTTCTGTAAG
The DNA here is from genome assembly GCA_029933895.1 of archaeon. Classification (GTDB taxonomy): domain Archaea; phylum Altiarchaeota; class Altiarchaeia; order IMC4; family QMZM01; genus EX4484-2. Next base: position 1,072 of record JAOZNG010000015.1, on the reverse strand, counting down.
AGATGCAGGCACAGGCTGGAGAGAACACATAAATACAAGGATAAGCTGGTCTGCCCCAACTGCGCCCATGAAGAACAGAGGAAGATAGCTGGAGACTACGGGAAAGTGGAAAAAGCCTGAGAAAATGGGTGTCAATTTCAAGGATTTATTGCCTTATGAGGTAATAGACTTTGAACAGCTCAATAGGAAGAGTATTGCTGTAGATGCTATGAACTCTGTCTACCAGTTTCTTTCAACAATAAGGCAGCCTGACGGTACCCCCCTGATGGACTCACGGGGCAGGATTACATCCCACCTCTCAGGGCTTTTCTACAGAACCATACGTTTACTGGAGAAGGAGATTAAACCGATTTATGTGTTTGACGGGGAACCACCCTCCCTGAAGAGGAGAGAGATTCGGAGGAGAGGGAAGCTGAAGGATGAGGCCAGGAGGGAATGGAGCAAGGCGCTGGAGGAGGAACGTATGGAGGATGCCAGGAGATATGCCAAGAGAACGTCGCGGTTCACTGAAGAGATGGTGGTTGACTGTAAGAGGTTGCTGGATTATATGGGGATACCTTATGTGCAGGCTCCCTCCGAGGGGGAGGCTCAGTGCGTCAAGCTCTGTCAGGAAGGTGATGCTTGGGCTGTGGGAAGCCAGGACTATGATTCTCTTTTGCTTGGAGCTGAGAATCTGGTGAGGGGATTGACGCTTAGCGGGAAATACGAGCTATCTCTTATTAAGCTGGAGGTGGTTCTTGATTCCCTTCAGGTCACCCGGGAGCAGCTGGTTGATATGGCTATCCTTATTGGAACAGATTTCAATGAGGGGTTTAAGGGTATCGGGCCCAAGAAGGCGTTGAAGATTGTTAGGGGTGGAGGTATTGATTCATTGGAGTTAGATGTTGATGTTGATGAGGTAAGGTCTATCTTTCTTAAGCCTGACGTGGTTGATGACTATGAGATTGAGTGGAGGAGCCCTGACAGGGAGAGGCTGGTTTCCTTTCTCTGTGACGAGAGGGATTTTTCCGTGGACCGGATTACCAGGGGTTACAGTCATCTGGAGTCTGCTTTAGGGGAGTTGTCTCAGAGT
>JAOZNG010000136.1 GCA_029933895.1 archaeon | reverse complement strand
CCAGTAGTTAAACTTCTCGGTTACGGGATGGATGAGTTGATTGGAGAGCCTTCCTCAAAGATTATTGCTAAGAGAGACATAAAGAGAAATGAGGAATGTACACGTCTGACATTAAAGAAGGGATTTGTGTGGAATTTTGAGTTCAACTGGGTGACCAAGGACAAAAAAGAGATCCCAGTCAGCTGTAATCGCTCAGTATTAAGGGATGCCCAGGGAAATGCGGTGGGGGTTTTGTGCGTGATCCGTGATATGAGAGAGATAAAAGAACTCATCGAAGAATTAAGGAAATCAAGGGATGAACTGGAGTCTAAGGTCAGGGAGCTGGAGGAATTCAATGATTTGGCGGTGGGAAGGGAATTGAAGATGATAGAATTAAAAAAAGAGATAAGTGATCTAAAGAATCAGCTGAAAACCAGAGGATGACGGGAGATGGGTGCCAGAGCAGAAAGGGAATTAGAGCTGAAGTTGAGGAATACCAGGGCTGCCCTTATAAATATGCTCAGGGATGCGGAGGAAGATAGGAGGCAATTAAAAGAGAAGGCTGAGGAACTTGAGAATAAAACTAGGAAATTATCTCAGACAAGGTCAGCTATCTTAAATATGCTTAAGGATATGGCTGAGAATAAAAAGAAGACAGAAAACGCTTATCAGGAGCTAAAGAGAACCCAAAGCCAGTTAATCCAGTCGGAAAAGATGGCCACCATTGGCATCTTGGCTGGGGGAGTTGCTCATGAGATAAACAATCCATTGGGCGGCATCCTGATCCACACCCAGATGTTGCTCAGAAAAACTAGAGATAGGGATGAAAGGAGGTCCCTTAAACTCATCGAGGAAAGCACGAGAAGATGCAGGGATATTGTTCGAAGTCTCTTGGATTATTCAAGAAAACCGGGGTTAAATGATTTTAGGTCACTAAACCTGAACAAGGTTATCAGTGATGCATGTGATATGATTCACTACGAGATGGAGGACAGGAATATAAAAATTGAAGCAGAATATGGGAGTATACCTGATATCAAAGGCAATAGCAATGAATTACAGCAGGTATTCACAAACCTGATTTTGAACGCTGAGGATGCAATAGATGAGACGGGAAAACCCGGTAAAATAATTATCAGAACCTACCAGGAGGATAGATATATAATCTCCCAGGTAATAGATAACAGTAGCGGAATACCCGAAGAGAACTTAAAGAAAATATTTGATCCCTTTTTCACAACAAAGGATGTGGGTAAAGGAACAGGGTTGGGGCTCTCGATTGCTTACAGGATCGTCGAGAAACACGGTGGGGAAATAAATGTGGCATCCAAGTTAGGGGAAGGGACTACGTTTACAATAAAATTACCTGTTGGTGAAAATGAAGGAAAAGATTTTGGTCGTGGATGATGAAGCATCCCTACTAGAGGGAATAGGTAAATTATTGAGCGAGGAAGGCTACGAAGTAACTACCTGCGATAGTAGTTATGGTGCCCTGGAGAGGATTAAGAAGGAATTCTTTGACCTTCTTGTCATAGATATTAGGATGCCGGAAATGGACGGCATATCCCTGCTTAAGGAGGTGAGAAAGATCCAGAGGGGGGATAATAGGAGCAGGGTTATTATGATTACTGCCTACGCCAGTAATGAGGCTCCCGTCAAAGCTATAAGATTAGGGGCGGATGATTACATCATGAAACCGTTTGAGTTAGAGGATTTCCTGCATAATGTGAACAGAAACATAAAGCTGATTCGATTAGAGAAGGAGAGACAGGAGTATCTGCGTAGACTGGAGGACGTGCATGATGACTATAAGAATCTGATATTGAGTTTAACGAGAGTTATATGGGTAAAGACGAAGGATAAGGAACTGGAAAAAGAAATCAAGGAAGTATTGAAGAAATATGAAAAGCGGCTGAGAAGAAATAACATAGACTAATCCCATACCCTGAAGTCGACGCATATTCTATTGATGGATGGGCTGTATGAGCCGCATTTCACAGCATCCAGGACTTCAATCCAATAACCTAGTTTTTCTGTTATGAACTCTGCTTTCTTAATTGATTCCTCTGGATTTGAGGAGAAGTCATAGAAGTGTATAACCCCCCCTTTCCTGACTGCAGGAAGCGCCACATCCAAGAAGTCCCCTGCACCCTTCGGTAGAGGCATTATTATCCTGTTGAACCGTCCCAGCTTCGGTGTCTCATCACGGACATCTCCCTCAATGACCTCAACATCCACCCTGTTCAGGGAAACATTTATTCCCATGTACCTAACAGCATCAGGGTTTAATTCAACAGCAATAACCTCTTTCGGGTTTCTTTTCTTAGCTATCAATACAGCATAAGGCCCTACTCCAGCGAACATGACAAGGACTCGCTCTCCCTCCCTGACCTTCCCAGCCACCCTCAGCCTCTCAGCACTCATCCTCGGAGAGAAGTAGGCGGACTCAACATCCAGCCTGTAGAGGCAGCCGTGTTCCCTGTGCAATGTTGTGGTCCTCTGCTCGCCAGCAAGTACCTTAACCTGTCTTATCCTGTATTCGGATGATATGGTGGTTTCTTTAGCAGCTACAACGTTGATGTTCCTGAACGTCTCCAGAAGTGATTCAGCCACAACCTTTTTTTTACCCTCAAGCTCTTCGGGGATTTCTAGTACGGCGATATCTCCCACAACATCAAAGGATGATGGGACATATCTAAGCTCCTTGGCTGATAACTTCTCCTCAAGGCTTTCCTTAAGGGATTTCGGTCTCGCGTGTTTTTTAACCCCAACCCTGTTCACGATTCGGGTGCCAGGATACTCTATCCTCTTCTTCAGCGGGAAATAAAGGTATTCCCTGTCTCTCTCAACCTCCATCTCCTCGTTTAGGGCATCTTCCTCTATAAGCCTTCTCCTGATTTCCTCCCCCCTGTTTTTCCTGACCCTGACGTGCATTCTGTTTTGTTTATTTATATTAGAGTGAGAAATATAGTATCAATAAATATGACCGACGAAGACGCTGCCATACTGGAGGAGAGGGTTTTCCAGCTGGAGAAGGTTTTCTTCACTGGACTGGAGCTTTTAATAGGAACCGCTCCAGAGAACCTAGATGATGAAAGAATAGAGCAACTATTCAGGGCATATGAGCTGGTGCTCTCGAAGGACTACGAGTCAGATGAGGAGTTCAAGAAAGCCGTGCATGAAAGAAACAGGGGGCTGGAGGAGTTCAGAGAGTACGTGATAGAAAACTTCAACAGAGAGGGGGACTTCGACCGGGAACACGAGGAGGTCAGGCAGGAGGCGCTGGAGATACTCCTGGGTGTTGCTGACGTGGACGGGAAGGAGATAACCAGACTCTACAGGGACCTGCAGAAGCTGGAGGACAAAAACAACGTGAAGAAAATCAGGGAGAGACTCTCTGAGGTAGACCCCAACAGCCTGGTGGGGAATATGGCGGCAGCCTATAAAAACAGGGATCTGGTGGATGCCATAGCGGACTCAACGGAGAGCGTATCGTATTACTCTCAGCTCTGCACGCCCTTTCTGGAGGAGTCGAAGCTGGCTAATGTTCTATCCGAGGTTGGGGCAGTGGTCACTGAATTATACGTTGGTTTATGTGGGGGGGAGATTAACGCCTTCAGCAGCATCATCAGGGAGGTAAACAATCTCTCTGGTTCCGAGAGATGTGATATTTAACCACTAAGTCACAGGATTAATGTTAAGATGGATGATGAACGAGTCAAGGTTATTGCTGTCGCAGCGTTTTTTTTCGTTGTCGGCATCGCAGCTACTTATGTCTTTTTCTCCACACCAGGTTATAACCATGAAACAACGATAGCGGGGGTGAAGGTGGAATCTGATGTCCCCCTGGGGGACGTGACCGGCTGGCGATACATCGACTTAAGGGATTCAGGAGACAAGGATGTATTGATC
>JAOZNG010000264.1 GCA_029933895.1 archaeon | reverse complement strand
TCTTAACCCCTTCTTCAATGGGTGTCCTCGGTTCGTAACCCAGGTCTCTCCTCGCCTTCTCTATATCTGCATAGGTTTCTGGAACATCCCCGGGCTGGATGGGGAGGAATTCCTTCTTTGCTTCAATACCAAGCTCCTTCTCTATCAGGGAGATGAAGTACATAAGCTCAACAGGTCTGTTTCCCCCAAGGTTGTAGATCTCATAATCCCGGGGGGTCTCAAGGGCCCTTATCACAGCGGGTACCATGTCCTCAATGTATGTGAAATCCCTCTTCATCTTACCGTACCCGTAAACCTCTATCCTCTCACCCCTGACCATCCTCAGTGCAAACTTGTAAAGTGCCATGTCCGGCCTCCCCCAGGGGCCGTAGACTGTGAAGAACCTCAGCCCCGTTGTGGGCAGTGAGAAGAGGTGAGAGTATACGTGAGCCATGAGCTCGTTGGCCTTCTTCGTTGCAGCGTAAAGAGATATGGGGTTGTCCACCCTGTCATCCTCCGAGAAGGGTATCTTCTTATTTCCCCCGTAGACGGAGGAGGATGAGGCGTAGACGAAGTTCTCCACCCTTCCCTTCGCCCACTCTATCAGGTTCAGAAACCCCTTCAGGTTCGCCTCCTCGTACGCAAAGGGGTTCTCAAGGGAGTACCTGACACCCGCCTGTGCTGCAAGGTGGCATATCACCTCCACCCTCTCCTTGTCCAGCACCTTCCAGAGGGTCTCTCTATCAGCCAGGTCCACCCTGTAGAACTTATACCCCGGATACTTCTCAAGTATCCTGTTCCTGTCCTCCTTCAGCTTCACTGAGTAGTAGGGATTCATATTGTCCACCCCAACCACCTCCTCCCCCCTCTCAAGAAGCCCCTTCGCCACGTGAAACCCTATAAATCCCGCTGATCCAGTCACAAGATAATTAGTCATGGGGACTCACCATCCCATTTAATGGGATTTCTTCCCCACCCGACACCTTTATACAGCATTCCCCTCCTCTCAACCTCCTCCGGATCAAAT
>JAOZNG010000263.1 GCA_029933895.1 archaeon | reverse complement strand
CCGTTCTCAACATCTGTGTCGTTGTAGGATGTGAAGGGAGGGGGAATGGTAGTTAGCAGTTTAAGGTTTGAGGTGGAGGTGCCGCGGTAGATCCTGTAGTTTGTTATGGGTCTGCCGCCGTTGAAGGGCGGGGGGTCCCAGGAGAGTTCCACGAAGGTTTTCCCCGATTCAGCGGAGAGGTTCTGAGGTGGATCTGGAGGGCGGTAGGGGACAGCACTTATGATCTCACTTGGAGGGGATTCTCCAATGGAATTCACAGCAGTGATGTAATAATAGTATCGCACGCCGTTTGTTAGATTGGTATCGTTGTAATAGGGGGTGGGGGAGGAGGTTGAGGAGAGGAAGAGGATATTTTCAGGAGAGTTTCCTCTGTATATATTGTATTTGAGAATGGGCGAGCCGCCATTGTTTATGGGTAGTTTCCAGGTGAGATTCACGTAGCGGTCTCCTTCCAATGGGGTTGGTTTTTGCGGTGGTGTGGGTGGTGTTTTTCCGATGGCATAGATGTAGGTCCGTCCGTAAGAGGTGCCGTGATAAGTAATTAATTTTACGTAGATAGTCCCGTCGTTTGAGATAACAAGGCCACAGTATCCGATTTTAGAGGGAGGAGCTGGGACGTTGAGGAAGATTCGGTCTTTGATTCTTCCGTCCGGCCATATTGCATACATGTCGGGTGGGGGGTCGCCGATGTGGTGGGAGTTGAAGGTATAAATGATGCCCTCGGAGTCGATAGCGACGGGGTAGCCCACATCGGGGAGGCTCCATTTCACGGAGCCGTCGGATGTCCGGAGAGCGAGGAGGGTGTAGTTATATCCATCAGTAGTATAGAAGGTTTCATTGGTGAAGACGGGGTATCTGTAGGGGGAGGGGGAAAGTCCGACACGCCATTTTATGGTGCCATTGGGGTAGAAGGCATAGAGTCTACAATAATCTGGTGGTGGGGTTGACTCCCATGTTAATCCGTCCAGATATATTGTTTGATCTGGGCCAATTCCGATGTATTTAGGGTCA
>JAOZNG010000135.1 GCA_029933895.1 archaeon | reverse complement strand
AAAACTGCACGATATTTGGTTTAACTTCCTTCGCAAACCTTACTGTCTGCTCGGCGGTCTCTTTTGTCTCTCCTGGCATGCCAAAGACAAAATCCGCTAAAATCATCAATCCTGCCTTCTTAGCATCCTTTGTAAACTTCCTGCTATCATCTGTTGTAATCCCTTTCTTAATATTTTTGAGTATTTCATCACTTCCAGACTCATATCCCACATCCAAGAGCCTGCATCCTGCCTCTTTCATCGCCTTCATAGATTCATAGTCAAGGTTTGCTCGTGCATTGCACGACCAGGTAATACCCAAAGTTCGTTGTTTGATCTCGCTGCATATTTCCTTAACTCGTTTTTTATTTATTGTGAAGGTATCATCCTCGATAAAAATCTCCTTCACTTCTGGAAGTTCTTTTGAGATATATTCAAGTTCATCTACGACATTCCCGACGCCCCTAACCCTGTACTTTCTACCCATTAACGTCTTGGGCCATGAACAGAAGGTGCATTGATTCGGGCAGCCCCGTCCAGTAAAAATCTGAACCATGGGATAAAGCGTGTGACCAAGGAAGTAATCTGTTATATTCAGGTATTTTTTATAAACCTCTGAAACAAACGGGATTTTATCGAGGTCATCAGAACTTGTAAACTCTCGATTAGGATTATGTATCACCCCCTCGTTTTCCTTGTACGAAATTCCTCTAATATACTTCAAAGCCTTTCCTTCCTCAATAGCTTTAGCGATATCCCTTATCGTAAAATCATACTCAAATCCCGCTACAATATCCGCACCCCCATTCAATATTCTCTCTGGAAACTGAGAGGAGGGAGGTCCAACCAACACAGATACTGCATCAATCTCGGTTTTAATTTCCTTTGCAACATGCACATCATTAGTCAAACTCTGAAAATTACATTCAACCACTACCAAACCAGGCTTAAATTGTTTAACATCATCTATAACCTCTTTTTTGCTCCAATTCCAAGCAGGAGCATCAACTAACCTAACTTCATGTCTTTCTTTCTCAAGAACTCCAGTAGCATAAGCTAACCAGATAGGATAGTAGAGGGCTCCACCCCTACATCTTGCAGCCCACCTAGAGTCCCTACTATATCGGGGAACGAACGGTGGGTTTAGTAAGTATATCTTCATATTTACAACCTCTTTTTTATCGTGTTGATTCTGTCTTCTCCCATAATACCGAATATCTCCCTAACACAAAATCCTTCCATGCAAGTAAAATTAAGTACTCATTAAGGAGTACATAATATGTTATTTTCGGTATTGAGGTAATTGAAAAATTTGTGATTTTAACTTCGTTGATTAACTTCGATTTAAAGTGCAGTAACAATCCTACTAATGAACTAAAAACAAATAATGTTAAGAAGAAATGAATACACGCCATTTTTATATCCCCTACAACAACATAGGATACTGGAATTGCCATAAGGATAAATGAGGAAAACATTGTCAAAGCTTTATGTGAAGGAAATATCACCAGACTGTACCAATCATTAGGCACTATAAAATATCTCCAATGTTTAAACATATTTTGTATGGTTCCCAAACTTGTTCGCTTTCTTTGTGTTATCTGATCTTTCGTTGTGGTTGCTGACGTTTCATACACTACAGCATTTGGTTCGTATTTGATTTTATAGCCTTTACGTCTTACCTGTATCGTTGAATCTAAATCTTCTGTAATCGTTTTTGCTTCAGACTTCAGTAACTCCTTTCGCCATGCACTTATCGTTCCAATAACAGTTGAAACACTATCTAATCTGGATTCACCTAATAATGAGATGTGTTCTATCTCCCAATAAAATGCCTCAGAACTAGTGAGACTTCCAGTTGTATTAGAGATAATATACCTACCACTAACAGCACCTACCTTTGGATTCTTGAAATGTAACATCATCTCCTTCAACACATTCTCATCATAACTTGAATTAGCATCGGTTATCAATACAATACTCCCCCTCGCATACCCCTTTCCTAGAGTTACTGCAGAGGCTTTACCCTTTCTTTCCACATTTTTTATTAATCTAACCTCTAATTGATGCTGTTCCTCCATCTTCTTTTTCACAACTCCTGCAGTGTTATCGGTAGAGCCATCATCCACAACCAGGATTTCATACTTATCGTTTGGGTAGTCCAGATTAAGAAGGTTTTCAATTCGCCCCCCAATCACCGCCTCCTCATTGTAAGCAGGTACTATAATTGATACAAATGGTTGATAATTATAATCTCTGTTTTCGGGTTTTGACTTGAGGGCTATTATACCCATTAAGGTGGAATAACCAACGAATTGCCATATAAGCAAGAATGAAAAAAAATATTGTAAGATAATTATTATGTCCATTTAAACACCCTAAACATCTAATCCCCTCCTGTTTATCTCCTCAGGCATTCCCTTATCAAAACACCTCAGACCCGCTTCAACATGCCCCACCCCAATATGCAGTTTAGAAGCCGCCAACGCCGCGGCAAGAACAGTGTTCGTATCCCCTTCCACCAGAACAACATCAGGGTTCTCCTTCACCAAGACCTCCTCAACGCCGGAAAGTATTTTCCCTGTCTGCTCAGCATGTGTGCCTGAGCCAGCATCTAGGTTATATCTAGCGTCAGGAAGATGCAGCTGCTCAAAGAAAATTTTGTCCATGTTATGTGAATAATGCTGGCCGGTGTGCAGGATAAAAAAATCAAGACCTAGATTCTCGCATTCCTGGATTATGGGCGACATCTTGATTATCTCTGGTCTTGTTCCAAGAACTATTGAGGTCTTCATTTTTTATCCCCATCAAGAGCAATCTCCCTCACCACTTTGTTTATTTTCTCCTCATTCCTGCGGGTTGTCAGATGCAGGGAGAATACAATACCAAAGACCACTATAAACGAGAGTATTGTGAACAAATCCATCAACCGGCTGACCTCCAGGGGACTTAGTAGACCACCAAATGAGCTAGGGGAGAGAACAACGCATATAAAACTGAGCCAGACAAACATCCATAGCCCGAAATCGCGGAAGTGATAGTCCCCTCTCTTATAATAAAGGAATGTGAGATACGTCATGAACAACGCGAACATAACCCCAATAATCTGTATCCCCAAGATCATCCCCTAACCCTCCAAAACACCATGTTCAGGAAAATCCGCACGCCATCTATTATTGTGGTACCTTTATGTCCACAATGATAGCGCGTCTTGATCGGCACCTGCCTGTGTCTGAGCTTGTTTCTCCCTACATTCATCACGATTTCGGAATCCATGGAGTAGTGATGTGATCTCCACCTGATCCTATCGTATGCCTCCTTCCTGAACGCCCTAAACCCTGTCTGGGAGTCCTGTATCCTGGAGCCGAAGAGAAGCTGAGCGCTCTTACAGAGCCACCAGTTTCCGAACCTTAAAAGAGGAGGCATTTCTCCGTTCAGAGGTCGTGAGCCGAATACAACATCCAGATTATCGTCGACTAAAATGCTGGCAAGCTTCGGTATGTCTCTGGGGTTATGCTGGTTATCCCCGTCTAGGGTAATAAGGATATCTGAGCCATTCTCCAATGCCTTCTCAATCCCTGTTTCAAGAGCAAAGCCTTTGCCCATATTCACGGGATGCCTCAAGACAATATCCGCATCAGAGGCTTCCTCAAGGGTTTTATCTGTGGATCCGTCATCTACAACAATTACGTTATCAACATATTTCTTTGTTTCCTTTACAACTTTTCCTATGTTTTCTTCCTCGTTGAAGGCTGGTATTACTGCACAGGTCTTCAGGGATTTCATTCTAGTGATGTTTTATTGATAAAATATTTACAATAAGACAATATATATATCAACATATTTTCATATCATCATCAATAATTCACTAAACGACCAAGATACTGGAAAAAATTTCACATACCCCTCATGCGCTTTAAAGACAATGCAAAACCAGGTGATGTTTTATTAAACTATTGACCAAATAAAAACAAATTGTAAATGATTATATAGTC
>JAOZNG010000262.1 GCA_029933895.1 archaeon | reverse complement strand
ACCCTCAGGCACGGGAGCCCTGAGGATGCGAGGAGGCATGCCAAGGATATGATGGCGGCCCTCGGAAGCTTCGACGGAGGTTTCATCTCCTGCTGCGAGCTCCACCCCGACCTTCCCTGGGAGAACATGGTGGCCATCCTGGAGGCATTCCACGAATATGGAAGGTATCCTCTCAGGTTGGCATGGGCAGGGGACCATGCAGTTGAAATTTAGGCATGAAGGAGGCTCTTATGGATTTGATGGAGGAACTTGACTTCCACCAGGTGGACTTCCACATACACACCAATAGGTCGTTTGACCCTTGGGGCAGGCAGGACGGGACGATCACCCTGAAAGAGGTGATTGAGGATGCTACAAAGAGGGGTCTGCTCTGTATCGCTGTGACAGACCACTGGGAACCAAATACGGATCCGTCCATATTCTTGGAGGAGAGGAAGGAGATAGATCAGGCTGAAACCGAGCTGAAAATTTTCCTTTCAGCAGAGGTGGAGGTGTTAGACATCCAGGGGAATACGCCGGTTGATCTCAAAGGCCACCGTGAGGTTCTGGAGAAAATGGACTACCTTTCAGCCGCTCCCCATCTGGGTGAATTACTGCCTAACACTCCTTACAGCCTTGTAGGGAGACGGGACATACCGAGGAACAAGCGGGGGATAATTGATTACTCCCAACGACAACACATGAACCTTCTGAAGAATGAGCTATTTGACGTCATACTCCACCCTTATGAGGGCACTATGGCGTATCTGTTCAGGCAGGGATACTCCCACACCATCTCTTTTGAATATATTCCTGAGAGGTACCTTGAGGAGTTTGCAGAGGCCGCTGCCTTTTACGAGAAAGCAATAGAGATCAACAACGTATCCTTAGCCGCTGAAAAGGCGAAGGAGAAGGGATACGAAGGTTTTAAACAAGGCTGCAGGCTCTTCGTGGAGAAGCTTATAAAGGCGGGGACGAAGCTCGTCGTAGGCTCGGATTCCCACCATAGAAATGACGGCTGGAGCTGGCCGGGGAAGACCGAAGA
>JAOZNG010000134.1 GCA_029933895.1 archaeon | reverse complement strand
TGACACGACAGATGCATTAAAAAAGTATTCCTGGCTGGGGGATTACTACTGGGGGCTTATTGATGCAGATAAAGATGAATACACAAGCAAGGTGGATGAAAAATTCGGCGGATACTTTATAAGGATACTTCCTGGAGCAAAAATCGAGTTCCCCCTGCAGAGCTGCCTGATGATTTCAAGAAGGGATCTGGAGCAGAGGGTGCATAACATAGTAATCGCGGAGGAGGGAAGCGAGGCGAGAGTGATCACTGGATGTACAACACACCCTGACGCTAAAAGCGGCCAGCATATCGGCGTATCAGAGTTCTACATAAAAAAAGACGCCAAGCTTAATTACACCATGATACATAACTGGGGTGAGGATACCTTGGTCAGGCCCAGAAGCATAGCCCGGTTAGAGGATAACGCAACATTCATATCAAACTACGTGCTCTTGCAGCCGGTAAAGGACCTACAGATGTATCCTCTGGCATTATGTGAGGGAGTGAACGCTACTGTAGCCTTAAACAGCATAGTATATGCCAACAGGGGTTCCGGTGTCGACATAGGTTCAGGCATTGAATTCAACGCCCCAGGATGCAGGGGGGAGATAATCTCGCGGGTAATAGCTAAGGAGGGATCCATGGTAACTGTTAGAGGGATTATCGAGGGGAACACATCCCCCGTTAAAGGACACTTAGAGTGTAAGGGACTTCTGCTGGATGATTCATCTGTCATCCATGCGATACCCGAGCTTGTTGGCACAAGAAAAGACGTGGACTTATCCCATGAAGCCGCAATTGGTAGAGTAGCGGAAAAAGAAATAATCTATCTGATGTCAAGAGGTCTATCCAGGGATGACGCCACATCTATTATAGTGAAAGGGTTCCTGGATATTGACATCATGGGGTTGCCTGAAGACCTCCAGAAAGCGGTGAGGGAGATAGTGGACACGCTGGCCTCTGGCATGTGACTCTATCCCTTATTTCTTCTGCCCAGAACCCTAAGGGTTTTTGGGATCTTGATCCTGTATTCACCTGAAACAGGTATTATCTCTATAACGTGCACTTCACCGCACTCAGGGCACTTAACTCTCTGTTTCACGGACGGGATGTATGCCTTGTGCTCGAAGTCCTTGACGCACCTCATGCACTTCAGGGCATATCTCTTGTAGAAGGGGGGGATTTTCTTCACGTGGACATCAGCTAGAGACCCCGTAGCTGTTTTCTCCTCAAGAGGCTTCATGTCCTCTTCCACAACAACAGACTTCGGCAGCTCCTCAATCTTTATAACCTCTTCTTTACCTGATTTTTCTTTCCCAGTACTCTTGGGTTCTTTTTTCCCAGTCTTCTTTTTTTTAGCAGCCATTTAAATCACCTGATTACAAGAAATTTACGAAGTAAATCTCCTGGTTATTATGAAGTACTGCTATACCCTATAATTCAATTAAAAACAGTGTGGTTATAAATGATTATTACATAGTATATAAATCTGGGGGATCAATAGTACCTCAAAAAATGAGGCTGAAAACAAGATTCTACAAAATCGAGGCAGAGAAGCCTATTGTTATATTGAATGATGAGGATGCTAAAGACCTTGGAGTCTTCGTATCCGGCCGGGTAAAAATCAAGTATAATGAGCATGAGATAACAGCTATAGTGGATACCACGGATACCCTTGTGGGGGAGGGGGAGATTGGTCTATTAGAGGACATCCACGATTTAATCAAGGTTGAAGACGGCGACTTTGTGGAGGTGGAGTCTGCTAGAAGACCTGTTTCTGTTGAGTTCATAAAAAAGAAACTGGACGGTAAGACGCTTAATGAATATGAGATATACTCCATCATCTACGACATAACAAACAATAATCTCTCCAGTATAGAGTTGAGTTCATTTGTTACGGGAGGGTACATCAACAAATACACTATCGAGGAGATTGTTTCCCTCACCACCTCCATGGTAAAGACCGGGGAACAGATTGATTTCGGGGATGATGTGGTGGACAAGCACTGCATCGGGGGTGTGGCAGGTAACAGGACCACCATGGTTGTTGTACCCATCGTGGCGGCAGCAGGGTTGACCATACCCAAGACAAGCTCGAGGGCGATAACCTCTCCCTCTGGAACAGCTGATACCATGGAGGTATTGTCTAATGTACAGTTCTCTATAGATGAGGTGAAGGATATAGTGACCTCCACAAACGCCTGCATAATATGGGGTGGTACCGTGAACCTTGCACCTGCAGACGACAAGATTATCAGGGTGGAGTATCCACTCTCTCTGGATGCTGAAGGTCATCTGTTATCCTCCGTGATGGCGAAGAAGATGGCTATAGGCTCTGATTATGTCCTGATAGATATTCCTGTGGGTAAGGGCAGCAAGATGCCTGACTCTGTGAAGGCCAGGGAGCTGGCCATCAACTTCATAGAGATTGGGAAGAGACTGGGTATCTCCGTTGAATGCCTTATAACTGATGGAAGCTCGCCCATAGGCACGGGAATAGGTCCTGCATTAGAGGCCCGGGATGTGCTTAATGTGCTCGAAAACAAGGGTCCTGTTGATTTAATGAATAAATCCCTTGACCTGGCCGGCACGCTTCTAGAGTTATCCAATAGAGTGGGTAAAGGCAAGGGAAGGAAGATGGCTGAGAACATCCTCTCCTCAGGTAAGGCGCTTGCTAAAATGAAGGAGATTATAGAGATGCAAGGAGGTAACCCTGATATACGACCTGAGGATATTGATGTATCAGAAAACCAGTATGTTGTAACATCCAAGCACAAGGGCAAGGTACGCTTTATAGACAACAAGAGCATTTCAGCTATTGCCAGAACAGCTGGCGCGCCAAGAATTAAGTCATCGGGCATATACATGCATGTTGGCGTTGGAGACTCTGTTAAATTGAATGATCCTTTGTTCACAATCTACGCAGCCGATGAAAGAAGACTAGATGATGCAGTTAAGATAAACGAGAAACTAGTACCCATAAGGGTTGGAAGCGTTATATCGGATATAATAACCTAGTTCTCTATGAAACACTGCCCCAGATTCGGCCGGAGCTCAGGAGGGTTATGTTGACCCTTGAGTCGTTGTAGGCTATGACAACAAAAACCTCGTAACTACTTCCAGAACTGTAGGCGTCCAGGCCAGCTATGTTGTATTCCATGGAGAGATTACCGGCGCTGACCATTTCCACAGGGCTGATGCTATTGAATGATGTGGTGGTGCTCACGTTTATCTGCTCTATTTCAACCTCATTATCTATGTTGTTCTGTAGTATGATGCTGAATGTTCCACTCCCTCCCTCGTATTTGTAGTCGTAGGGTACAACCCCCCAGAAACCGCTCTGACCTGACTTCATCGTCCCGCTGGGGTTGAAGAGACCCCACTGCCAGAGAACAGCCAGCACTATAAGGATGACCAGAATAGCCCAGCCGTAGGTCATCAGGAATTCAAGGGCTGCCTGACCTCTGCGTGAATCCAATCTCATTATAAATATATTGTAGCCAACTATTTAAAAGCACTGATTAATCCCCTAGGTTCTCCACAGCGGTTGCTGCTATGTTCAGGGTAGCTTTTTTGTCGAAGACTCCTGTGTTGATAACCAGGTCATACACGGAGAGCCTGTCCAGGTCTATGTCGTATATCTCCCTGTATCTCTTTCTCTCGCTTCTCTCCCGGGCAATAATCCCTTCCCTGGCTTCATCCGCCCCAACCCCTTCCCGGGAGGCAACCCTTGCAGCCCTCTCCTCCAATGGTGCTGTAAGCCAAACCCTGAGATCTGCGTTATCAATAAAATACGCAGCCAGTCTACCATCCACCACACAATTCCTGGAGGCTCTTTTTCTCTGCTCCTCATCTATCATTCTATCTATCTCAGGATGCTCTTCGGCATAAACCGAGAATTCCTGCAAACTCACCCCTTCCTCATCAGCCATCTCTCTCATAACCTCCCCGGCAGAGATATACTCCATGCCGAACCTGTCTGCCAGATCTCTACCTAAAGTTGATTTCCCCGCCCCCACCATA
>JAOZNG010000261.1 GCA_029933895.1 archaeon | reverse complement strand
CTGTGGCCCACTTCCTCCATTACCATTACCACCTTTCTTCATCTCTCGCCCTCCTTGCTGCAGCCTTGCAGCACTCGAAGTGTCGAGCAACCTCAGAGCTCTCCATACACCAGTTGAATCCGCTCACATGTTCCGAGAGGACAGCCATTTCCTTGCTGTTCATGTAGACCTTGACCGTGTTCCTCCCACACACCATCAGGGTAATGACCGTGCCTTCCGATGCCTCTCGAAGCAGTTCACCTACCAGCCACTCGACTTGTCTCCTGACTCTGTCAGTCATCTCTTACCCTCCTACTCTTTGCCTCCTTTAACTTACAAAACAAATCGGACAGGTGCTCCCTGTTCTCCAAGTTTGTAATAAGGAAGTCACCATCGGGGTCCCAGGCTATAGAACACGACAGGTCCTCGGGTAATGCACGAAGCACCTGCTCTATTTCCTTCCGCTTCTTAAGCTGCTTATACCAAGCAGCGGGGTCTTCTGACATAACCTAACCTCCCTTGAGCGATGCTAGGTCGCTCAGCCTGATACCGACCTTCTTGAGAAGAGCCCTCTCCTCCTTGGAGAGAAGAGGGCTTCGCCTCGGCTTCACAGTCGAAAGGTCCTTTTCACGCTGGCCCCGATAGGAGCGGATGAATTGCTCTCGCTCCTCTGGAGCCATCTGTGTGAAAGGTTTGTGCATCTCAAGAAGCTTCACCTTACTTCCCTTCCCCGACAGCAGTCATCCTGCGAATTTCATTAGACACTGTCCCCTCGTATTCACGGATGCCGACTTGCACGTCTACGTGCAAGCCAATCCATTCGCCATTGCGGATGCCCTCGGCAATCTTCTCTGGAGTGGACATATCCACTCCCATAGCATCGCAGAAGCGACGGAGCATGTTAATCTTAGCCTGACGCTTTGTCATCCTGCCGTCACGAGTGAGCTCGTTCTCATCCCCTTCTCGGGGCAAGAAGTTACGGTAGTAGAGAATACTCCCGTCAATAGGGGTTTCACCGTCGCTCTTAACCCCACCGTTCTCGTTCAACGTTA
>JAOZNG010000133.1 GCA_029933895.1 archaeon | reverse complement strand
CGCTGAAGAAGCCCTTCAAAATAGAGGAGCTTATAACGGAGATCAAAAGAGTCGCTGGGGAGTTGGGTTCCATCTTATCTCCCGCACCCTATCCTCTCAAGCCCTTCCTGTAATACAACTCCTCGCTGCCTTCAGAAGTCTATTCCTCTTCCGGCAAGCACACCCTTCTGGAAGGGGTGCTTCACCTCTACCACCTCCGTCACAAGGTCCCCCTTCTCGATGACCTTCTCCCGGGCGTATCGCCCGGTGAGAATCAACTCAACGTGAGGAGGGCTTCATGGCGGTCACACTCCCCACCTGGACCGTCCTCATCGTTCTTCTACTGCTCTCCGCTTACGACATATATGCTGTCTTCTATGGGCCTATAAAGGAGATCACAAGCATGTCTGTAAGAGGCTCCCCTTCGGTGGTGGAACCCCGGGATATCTTCTCCTCCCTTGTCTATCAGGGAAAGGAGTGGGAGCTGGGGATGGGAGACCTGGTTTTCTACTCCCTTCTCACCTCCCACGCCGCATACTACGGCTTTACCAACCCCGTGGTGGGGGAGCTCTCCTGGGCTCTCTTCCTCTTCCCTGTCCTTTTAAGCCTCCTTGTAGGGTTCTACATCACCGAGAGGCTTCTTGAAAGGATACCACTCCTCCCGGGACATCCTCCACAATATTGAGAGTGGATTTTATTTATCTCGTTTTAAGAGAATGAATGGACAAATTTTATATTCTACTCCTCAGATACGAACCCCAACGGAGGTTACACCATGAGACAGAGTTATGTTAAAGGGCTCTCCATTTTAGGGGTTATCGGTTTGATTATGATCTTCGGCTACATCGCCCTGGAGGATCCTGCCCACGGCGAGACCTGGGGCGGTTCATACGGGGAGAACGAGATAACGATCACCGCAACGTCAGAGGATGGAACCCTCAACGGGGTAAAACTCTCGGAGGACACAGGTTTTGTTATGGCCCAGGGCGGCCTTTACACTATAAAAATAAAGGTTGATAATGATGATAAAAACGACGATGTTGACACTGTCCAGGCCTCTTTTCCGACAGGCTTCCTTGTAAACGGGGGAAGCCCAGACGTGTCGGCTGAAAGCGGCGGCAACAATGACTGGAAGGCCACAAAGACGGGGGCAACAATAAAATTTGAGGCAGTCTCCGACATGCCTGGTGTTAACCAGACTGGTGGAGGATTCTATTATGACATTGCGGCGAAAATAGATGACGCCCTGGATTACACACAGAGCGGTGAGTTCACAGTGAAGGTGACCGCACCCTCAACAACCACCATTGGAAAGTTCACGGTTAAGGTTTCTGATTCCAAAACAGAGAGGGGCGGCGCAGAGTACGAGGAGAGTTATCCCGCCCTCTCAGTGAAGCAGGGGGACGTCTTCCAGTACGTCACCATAAAGGGAGCGGATGTAAAGCTTACCTTCAGTACCTTCACACCTATTGGTGGTGTGAACCCCGGGGATATAACTGGGAAATACGTTCTGCTCAAGGAGACCATAGATGAGAAGACCTACATTGTGCTGGGGGCCGAGGGAATAGAGTACAAGGTGGAGGCCCTGGGAGGTGTGGACGCCACCTATGACCTCACCATTGAAACCCACGAGGTGAGCTCCGCATCCGATACCTCTGTTTTAACAGAGAAGACGGTGAAGAGCTTCACAGGACTGCACACAGATGAGGTTCCCACAATGAGAGACACCGATGGCGATGGGAAATACGACTATGAGGACACTGATGACGACAACGACGGATGGAGCGATGCAGAGGAACTGAAGAGGGGAACAGATCCGCTTGACCCGAAATCACATCCGGAGAAGGAGAAGAAATTCCCGATATGGATTATAATTGTAATAGTGCTCATCGTTGTGGCGATTGTGGCCTACTTCTTCCTCTTTCGCGGCAAGAGAGAGGTCTCCAGGGGCGGTGAAGAGGTAGCAGGGGAGGGCGAGGTTGTTGAGGAAGGGGAGATGTATGAAGCTGGTGAGGAAGTGTACGGCGGGGGAGGTGGGAGTGGCAGTGGGGGGTAGGGGGTAGAGGAGGAGGCTGAGGAGTACGAGGTGCCAGCGGCGGAGGCGGGTGCAATAGCTACGGAGTTGCAACTCAGGACATGGAACTTGCAGAGCTTGAGGGGCTCTCAGAGGAGATGGACGAGATTCTTTAGGAGACGGAGCAACTGACCTGTCCCAACTGCAGTGGTGTAATATCACTGGAGGACACCGTCTGCCCGCACTGCGGTGTGGAATTGGAGGAAGTCTGTATATGTCCAGTGTGCGGTGCTGAGGTGCCACCCGGTGCCACATTATGCTCGCACTACGGGGCCACATTTGAGTGAAGTGATGATGGATTGGGGGGAAGTACCCCCCACCCCCCAACTGCTGGCAGCTGGGCTCCTCCAACCCTGCCAATGATATTTATCCCAGTCTGCGGTAGGATGGCAGGATAGCCACCACCGCAACACACCACCTGCAATAAAGAGTATATGGCTGGAATGGTGCGGTAATGTCCAGCGTATGCCCTGAGGCGTGACCGGGGCATGGGCATGAGCGCTATCAGAGTATAATATTGGCGGTGAATGGTGCTGTAGGGGGTCAACGTAAGGGGTTGCACTTGCTCTCCTTATCTGCATGTTATTTATACTCCTCCTCCTTCTCAGAAAGAAACAACAGAGTGCACACCCGCCTGTCTCCTTCATATTCCATCCGCTTCTCTTCCGTACTCCTCTGGGGCGGCCCCGAGGGCAATCAGCTCCGGCAGGCTCATCAGCAGCTTGAACGTACCGACTCAGGTTTTTTCTCCACAACCATCAGCTCCTCAAAACTGTATCTATACTGCACCGCCAGCACTCAATACCCTCGTGGAAGTCAAAAGGCCGCAGGGCCGAGAAAGAAGTATAGATTCCCTGGCCACTCCTCCAGCCCGTCTGCCAACTCAAATAGGAACATGAGTGAGGGGAATATAAAACTATCCCCGACTTAAAGCCCGTCGCCCGCAATTATCGGATAACGTTCCGGGGATATGTGAAGTTGCGGAGCGAAGTAACGCAATTTGGGTGAGCGTAGCGAACCGCATACCCGCTTGTTATATGACCGAGCCGAAGACGAGGCAAGGTTGCCGTGGGTGACCGCCGAGTTTCTTCAGGTGCATATTTTCTATCCGTATAATGATTCAATATACTGTCTCGTCTCTTCTGTTAACAAATTTTCTATTTCCCCCCATTCCTCTTGTTTAGTGTATGTTAGTTCCTTTTGATATGAAACAAACAATATCAATACTAACATATTGAAGGTCTTTTGCAACATTTCATAGTAGACATCAAATGCATTCTCAACGTAACGAGGTACATTATCTCTACCATTCTGCAATTTGTATTTTGACATACCTCTATTATGAACAAATGCCGAGAGTTCGGTATATAACGCCTCTAACTTATTTCTCAGATTTATGGACTTATTTGCATTTTGAAATTCAAGCCTAGTAAATAATGAATCAAGTAAATTTTTCCATGTTGGCGATCGTCTTTGATTTGCCTTCCATTGATTGTATCGAGATGTTTTTTCTTTATAATATTTGTTATAGTATATTCCGATTAAGGTCAACTCTAACCAAGTACGCAAGCACATAAGTGCTTGTCTATAATATCCACCCAACATTAGATAGATCGAAGAACTTAGATCCGTTTCAGTTTCCAACCACATTTGAGTAGAAGGATGTTTTTCTCCAAGCTTCATAAACAGAACAAAATTGACTATTGAATCTCCGTTCTTGATCTGTCGAATATGCTCAAGTTCTTTAAATTTATTTTTAATTGTAATTGATCTTACTGATTCATTTGGGTACATATCTGAAAAACCGAGATCAAAAGAAAAAACGAGTGCTTTCAATTTTTCCTCTTTTTCATCATCCATCTTTTTCACCTATCATTATCATAACGTAGGGTTAAATTTTAAATGCGCCTGAAGAAATTTCATATAACGTTC
The DNA here is from genome assembly GCA_029933895.1 of archaeon. Lineage (GTDB taxonomy): Archaea > Altiarchaeota > Altiarchaeia > IMC4 > QMZM01 > EX4484-2. Next base: position 45 of record JAOZNG010000133.1, on the reverse strand, counting down.
CCAGCATATACAACGCTCCGACTGAAGGAAGCAATGTCCCGAAGG
>JAOZNG010000132.1 GCA_029933895.1 archaeon | reverse complement strand
CAGAGTTATTTAATCCCACGAAATCAGTCCAGTGCTCTGCTGAATACGATGTCACCTTAACCTCCACAAGACTATTTATCTCTGAACCGCTGGGTATATCAATTGCTCCCCTGCAGTTCACGTCGTCGTTGAATTCTGGGGTCTCATAGGTCAGGGATACCTCGCCGTATCCTGCTGGATTAACCGGGGTGTAGTTGAATTCTATGTACGAGTCCCCATATAGTGTCGTGTTACTGATGCCTGTCTCAACGGTCTGGGAGAGTGTTGTTATATCCCTCGCTATGTCTGCATAGATTTCTTGGAGCTCCTCAGGGTTGCTGCTTGCATAGAATTTACCTCCACCGCACTGCGCGGTTTTGTTCAGTGTATCCCGTCCCTCCGGGCTGTCTAATGCGAACCCTATTGTGTAGACGGTTATATTGTAGACTTCATGTGCCAGGCAACCGAGGAGTATTGTTTCATTGGATGCGTTTGTTGCCCCATACGGGGAGGCTTGTTCACATGTTACCATACCATCTCCCTTCACGTTGTCGTTTATGCATGTATTGGCTTCTCCGTCGCTCATGATTATCATGTACTGCTTCTTTGCTCCTGTGTCGCTATTGTTTAGCATCTTTATGCTCTCCCAGATAGCGCATGATATGCAGGTGAACCCGGAGTTCGCACTGTAGTTGTATATCGTCTCATTCAATAAATTAAGGTTGGAGGTCAGGTTTTGGGTTTGGGTGACCTCCGACCCGTAGCCTACTAATCCAACGTTTGCGCCGCTCGCTTTGCTTAGTATCTCGTGGGTAAAGAATTCATCCAGGTCTTTCGCAAGATTAATTCTTGTGACGTTGCATACCACGCAGCCTCTGCTTCCCCCTCCCGGGATGCAGTATTCTGTCTGGCATACATGCCCTGAGTCATTTCCTTTATACCATACAGGGTATATGGCATTTAATAGATTCGCTGCCTTGTGCTCTACTCTTCTTAGATGGCCGCCGGAGTCGTAGTGATTTGCCATGCCGTAGTATTGGTCTCCTATAAACCTGCCCGGGCCATGATCGAAGTAATAGCATCTGTGGTCATATGAGTCTACTGTCTCGTATGGAGGGTTTCCTAGGTTGGACCTTATTGTGAAGAAGTTGTCTCTGCTTGTTATAACAATCTTGCCGTTATTTAATGCATTCAATATCTCGTTTTCATGCCATGGGTCGATCCAGTAACCGTCAACTATCAACACGTCAGATGAATTCCAGAATGATGCCGGTGGGTCTCCGCTGTATCCGCTTTCGGATTCAATGAATTCTCCGCCAAGCATCCTTGCAAGATATTCTGCAACAGGCTTAAACCCGTCGTTATACTCTGACTCGGAATTGCTTCGAGTCCATGCAGCCACATCCATTGCCGGCTGGTCTGCCGGGTAGGTGCTTCCGCAGTCGTCCACCCAATTTCCATACTCGCATGATGAGGAGTCAGGGTCGTTTAGGTAGTTAGGCGCGTTATAATGATATTCTTCTCCTGCGCAGTAGTCTTCATTACTCTGGTGGTGGTAGAGCCAGGTCGCTCCTGTATCAATTAACAGCCCGGTATCTGCTCCCAGCCTCAGGTTGAATCCCTGCGGGCCACCGGAGTCCTTCACCTGACAGGCTATGATGTTGTCTCCATCCACCAGAACTCCGGGGTTTACGGCGACTATCTCATTCCATGTTATCATCCCCAGCTCCTGCTCCTCGGGGTCGTAGAGCACCGGCTGACCGTTTATGTAGCAGACTGCTCCGTCATCACATGATATGTTGAGCTCAAGCCACGTTATAACCGAGGTGTCCGGGACGTTGAATGTGTGCCTGTAGAACCTGCTGCATCTGTCGCAGTTCCAGGAGGTGTCCGGGGTGGTTACGGCACCCCAATCCGAGTCATCCATTCCGGCGCTCACGTAGTCGCTTCTGCAGGTGTAGTGGTCATCAAAGTCCGCGCAGTCGTAGCATTGTCCCGTGGCGTCTTCGTATATGGGCCAGTAACCCTCACCATGATAGCTGGTGCAGTCCTCCCAGTAGCGCCGGTATCCCCTGAGTGTTCTGTCGAATTCATAGCATACCTCACCTGCACCTTCAGTAAAGCACTGACAGTATTCGCCTGAGGGGCAGCTTCCAACCACCCCGACTATGTCGTACTCTGCCGAGCATCTCTCATACTGGGGGTTGTTGCAGTCTCCGTCGCAGACATCTTGCTCGCTTTGATAGGTTGTGCTGTCTGGAAGAGGCTGCGGGAGGCTGCCGCAGTTTGCGGTGAAGCTGCCTACGCCCATGTTACTGTCTGAGCCCTGAGCGTCTTGGGTTTCGTGGCAGAAAGTATCTGCTGTTCCCGGCGGCGGGTCCGAGCCTTCATCGCACGAATCTATACACTCCACCCACGTGAAGGCGTTAGCTGCACAGTTTCCAAGAGCCCAACCGGTCCATGCATCACATACTGTCTGGCAGTGAGCTAAATGGTTTGCGTTCCATGTAGCGACTTCACAGTCAGGTAAAGCGTTTGAATGGTCGCCCCAACTGTTTCTTCCACAGCATGCGCTATGTCCGGCGCAGCAGGTGGCTGGAGCACAGCATGCGTCATAGCTTCCACCCACGGTGTCTCCACCGCATTCAGCTATCTGGAACCAGTTAGCACAGCTACTGCAATAGCAGAGGGGCGTGCTGCCTACATTACAGGTGGGGACAGCAACCCAGCTGCCGCAGTCTGCCTCAGTTAAATGATGCATTTGTATGTCCTCATACAGGAAACCCGGCATTGTGTCATCAAAGAAGTAGCAGACGCCTAACCTGGGACAGATGCTTGAATCAGCGCCTGCGGGCACCACCTGTATGTCATCGAATTTAACCCTCACATCCCCTCCAGTCTGCAAAGAGATAAAACCGTGGGTGTAGGTGGATGCGGCATCAGTGTAATCTATGTACTGTGTGCCGTCAACAGAAACCTTTATGTTGTTGCCGCTAGCTACAATCTCTATCTCACGCCAGGTGTTCTGTGGCGTGATTCCCGTCTCAACAGACGCAAGATCACCTGCCCCATTCCTCCACAGGCGAAGCGTCCCGTCCCATTCATACAATATAAGGTATCCGCTGTCCCAGTAGCTATGGTCTGGCTCACTCTTCCTTATGACCATGCCCGTCCAGTTGTTTCCGCTTCCCGAGGTCATCATCACCTTAAAGCTTGCGGTGAAGTCTCCGGCAGCAGGAGATGAAAGAGAGGTGACATCTATGCCAGCCCTCCTATCTGAGCCGGTGCTGCTCTCATAGAGGGTGCTGTCGTCGGAGTCCAATGTCCATCCTGAATTGTAAAAAGTCCACCTGTTGTCTTCACCACTCAAGTAGTCATCACCTAATCCATATTCAAAGTCAGCCCAGAAGCCGTTGCATTCCCCCATGCTCCAGTTCTCAACCCTGAATCCGCCGACGTCCATGCAGGCCTTCATGCTCGCGGAAAGATCCGTGGAGAGCACGACATCCACTGTTCCGTTACCGCCTTCCAGGTAAACCCTTAATGGAACGGTCTTGGCCAGTATCGTTGAAGTCCCCGGGAAATCAGCGGTGACATTCTCTCTTATCACCTCGTCGTTAGCGCTCTCGTTCAGTATCACTGTGTCCCCTACCCTGAAGATAAGGTTTTTACCCTCGCCTGGAGGCTTATTGTAGTGTAGATGGCTCTGTATATCCGTGAAGGTTCCATCGGGTACGTAAAATGAGGAGTAGAGGTTTATGAAGCCCTGTATCCCGGGGAAATAATACCTGTCCATGTATGGCTCCGAGAACTCGCTTGTTCTGTATTTGACTTGGATAAACCCTCCTCCGATAAATGCATTCGAGAGATTACCTCCTGTGAACTTAATATCTATGCTGTTGTTTCCAGTATTAAAAAAACCTTCACAAAAAGCAGGTAATGTAGCTTTAACGTTAGCTGCCATTTTATCTCCTGTGGGGCTGTATGAACCACAGAGATTTTTGTTTATGTAGAGGCTGAAGTCGTCTCCTGCGTTCAGCTCCATGTAGGTGC
>JAOZNG010000260.1 GCA_029933895.1 archaeon | reverse complement strand
CCCTCAACAGCCTCATAAATATTTCTCAAAAGTTCATCAAATGTTTCACCTTGGGTAGCACATCCAGGTATAGAGGGAACCTCTGCCCAGTATCCCCCTTCCTCTGCTTCATGAATAATTACCTTCAGTTTCATACGTTTATCTCCCTTTTAATTTTATCACATAACGACCACGAGCTGAGCGGCGGGGTGGCCCAGGCTCTCCACCACCGGGGGGAACCTCGACGGCAGGCCCAACCTCCCCCGCAATCCGCCCCGATAGCCCCATCCGCTCCAGAGAGCTGTTAGGCACCCTCTCCTGCAACCCCGACCACCCTCATCCCCAACTGCACACCCCCCAACCCCTCATTCCAGATACCACCCCTCCTCCAACCCTTCCTGTATCCTCTGAATCAGGTGCGGATGATACCGCCTAAAGGCCTCAAGAACGGCTCCCCCCCATCGCCTCGCCCAGACAATACCCCGATACACCAGGTCCTCATCGTCCACCGGCACCTCGCCAGGCCGGTCAGGATAGAAGTATATCTTGAGCCTCCCCTGATCAGCCAACTCAAGTAGAAACGCTTTCGCATCCTCTACCCTCACCTCCTCCAGGGGAACAAGCTCCCTCTCGCAGACCACCTCCTCCTCCCACTCCGTCTTGCCCTCCTCAAAAGCCTCCGCCGGAAGTATGTAAATTGACCCACTAACACCAGCATAACGGTACTCAAACGCCCCAGCAAATCGCCCGCAAACGTACGGTACCCCCTCCTCCCGACCAATGGCGCACGTCAAATCGCCCCCTCGCCCAGAAAGAAACAGCACCCCCATTACCATGTCTTTCGCCGCATACACCCACTCCTTCCCATGGGTACTTACCGCCGGCTTGATCACTGTTAAGCCTTGCTTCTCCGAGGCATGATATACGTAACGGCCCACCATTCCTTCCCCCCAGCCAGCCTAACGTCTGAACTCACTGGTTTTTGCGGAGCGCAGCGGAGCAAAAATCCAGTGCAGTGATTTGTTAGGAGAAATTCTTAGAAGGAAAATATCACCTG
>JAOZNG010000131.1 GCA_029933895.1 archaeon | reverse complement strand
ACTCCATAGCAGTCTGCTGCATCCGGTTACCCATCCATGCACTTAAATCCCTCTCCACATCAGCCCAGGATACTATATCGTGTATGTCAAGCTCAGCCATGGGACTATACGAGCTAAGTACCTCGGAGGGTGTTTTGAAATCATCCCCTCCAGCCAGTATCTCCCCGGGGAGATGCCTTAGAAACTGGAATATCCCTGTATCCTCCCACTGATGCTCCCCGAATGTTTCATAGTCCATGAATAGATTTACTATGTTACCGTTTCCGTTAACGGCAGAAACCCATGAAGCGAATTTATCTGCTGTGAGAGGCCAACCCTCCCATGAACGCTCAGAGAACCGGAAGGCGATGTCATCGGATAACCTGTAGTTTTTGAGCAGGAGTTTAATCTCCTCCGTGGCTGTTGGCCTGTAAACAAAGTTAGGGCTTCTCCAGCCCAGTACATGATCAGCTCCCTCAGCCAGAACACCCCGGTAACCCAGTTTTTCAGATAATTGAGCCACCCTGTTGTTGTATATTAATTCAGTATTCCGGAAGACTCTTGGCTTGTAGTTGAATAATTCCCTCATTTTTTTCCTGTGGAGTTCAACCTGCTCCATGAACTCCTTCTCTGAGTAAAGAAAGGCAAGGGAATGATAGTATGTTTCATCAAGCAGTTCCACCAGACCAGTGTCCACTAAATCAATAAAGCTCTCCGTCACCTCGGGACAGTATTTCTCGAACTGCTCCAGTACCGCCCCGGTTATGGAGTAACATACCCTGAATCTGCCATCTGTTTCATGAATCAGGTCATAGATGAGGTTGTTTGCTGGTAGATAGCATTTCTCTGAAACCTTCCGGCATATTGCCTCGTTTTTCTCTTCGTCGAAGTAGTTTCCGCCGTTTCCTATCTCGAAAACATGATATCTCCTGAGTCTGTGGGGCTGGTGAACCTGGAAGTAAAAGCATACAGAGACCATCTTAAACAGGGAGGTAAGCGGGGAGGGGTTTTTTGTTTGATAGAAGGGTGTTGTAGAGTTGTATGCATTTCCTGGCTGGTTCGTTCCAGGTGAATTTCTTTATCTCCTGCACGCTGCCCCCAACCAGCTTGTTTCTTGTATCTGAGTCATATAACACCTTGATTATGCTGTCAGCTATTTTGTTGATATCCCAGAAGTCTACTACGATGCAGTTTTTGATTATCTCTGATACCCCTGACTGTTTAGACACTATCACAGGTGTCCCGTTTTTCATTGATTCAAGGGCTGTAATCCCGAAGGGCTCGGATATGGACGGCATCACATAGACGTCAGCCATCCTGTATGCTCTCTCCACATCTCTCTGGGGCAGGAAGTCCGCAAAAAATACCTTGTCTCCGATACCTAGATTCGCTGCTTCCTCCACGATGAATGGGAACATGTCACCGCTTCCCACCATCACGAAACGTATGTTGTCGTCTTTTTCCGCGATCTTTTTAGCAATCCAGAGGAAGTGGTCGGGACCCTTCTGTATCGTCATCCTTCCGACGAAGAGCACTATCCTGTGGTGTTTCTTTATCTTGAATTCCTCGTTGCTGTATGATGACATATAATCTATTGAGTTGTGGATGACGTGGATTTTTTCTCCATCAATGCCGTAGTGGTCCATCACCATTTTTTTGGTGTAGTTGCTGACAGCTATCACGGCATCTGCTTCATGCATTCCATGCCTCTCTACGTTGTAGACTGCTTGGTTTGGGTTGCCGGCTGTCCGGTCGAATTCTGTGGCATGAACGTGAGCTATTAATGGGGCATTTATCCCTATCCTTTCCGCAATTTTTTTTGCCTTAATTCCCGCCGGGAAGGTCAGCCAGTCATGGCAGTGTATAACATCATATTCCTCAGTGGACGCTATTATCTTCGCTTCCTGGGAGTACCGCATAACCTCCGAGAAAAGGTCTTTTCCGTACATGAGTTTCTCGTCGACCTCGATCCTAGTATTATTGTATCTCTCTCTGATGTAGGATTCGGAGGAGAGGTAGGGTGCCAGGATTGAATCGATTGTCTTGAACTTGATGTTTTTAGCGGCTATATCAAGGGCTGCTGTGTTCAGTATCTTCATGTAGTTTTCGTTTTTCACTCCAGAGGTTCTCGGCAGGACAAAAACTATTTCTGCGTTGTTTCGGGTCAGGCCTCTTGTCAGGCCGTAGCATGCTGTTCCAAGCCCTCCGCTGCTGAATGGGGGGAATTCCCATCCGAACATGAGAATTTTTATGGTTTTTTGCATCTTTTTGTGAAATTTTTATCAACTAGAACACATTGATTCGAGAAGATATTTGCCGTGCTTATATATATGGTTGGGAATATAAAAATAGGCGCCATGTGAAGTGAAAAACTCGGTGAAAAAATATCGGATTAACAGGCTGATCTGTTATATTTTTTATAGAAAACATGATTCTTTTTTGAATAATGTACAATAAATATTCCAGAATTATGCTTATGAATCTATAACCATCTGCTAAAGCTAAAGAGATATTATAATATATATCTTAGAAAAATAGTTTTATAAAAAATATTTCAAAAAAGATTTATTTAATACAATATTTATGTCGGATTTATCCCCCCACTCCATTATATAAATTGAAATGAAGATTCTGAAGAAAAAACTGAGATACAACACGATAACAGTCAGAATAGAAAACCTGGACGACCTCTGGTACCTCAAGGGAATAATCAAACCAGACGACCTAGTTAAATCCAAAACAGAGAGAAGAATAAAAGCAAAAGACGACGTACAGAGAGACAAAAGTACGAGGAAAAGCATCACGTTAACCATCAAGACAGAGAAAACTGAATTCAACCCCGAATCAAAAACCCTAAGGATCCTGGGAGCCATAGAGGAAGGCCCGGAAGACATAATCCCCACAGGCTCACACCATACATTCAATCTCAGAGAGGGAGACAAGCTCAGAATAACAAAAGAGAGATGGTCTCCTGTGGACCTGGAGAGGCTGAGGGACGCAGAGAAAGCATCCCTGAGACCGAAGATACTGGTTACAGTACTGGATGAGGGAGAGGCCATCTTCGGGATCATAAGGGAGTCAGGTATTAATTACTTCGAGCACTCCAGAAACATTGGAGGCAAACAATACAGGACAGGGAGAAAAGAAAAAAAGAAGCAATTCTACGGGGAAATAGAATCCCTCATCTCCAACCTGGTTGATAAAGAAAACATCTCTTCCATCATATTAGCCGGCACTGGATTCGAGAAAAACAACTTCCACAGCTTTCTGCTGGAGAAAAACCCATGGCTGGCTGAATCCACACACGTCGAGAATATAAGCTCCCACGGAAGGAGTGGGGTAAGAGAGGTTATAAAAAGACCTGTCATGGAAAAAATCAACAAAGACATTAACGCAGCTAAAGATATACAGCTGGTCGACCGGCTGTTGGAGGAGATAGGGAGAGACTCCAAGCTGGCCGTATACGGTACAGGTGATGTTGAACATGCAGTGAATGCGGGAGCTGTTGAGATGCTCGTGGTGAACGACGACCTCTTCCAGGCAGAGAGGGGGAGAATAGAGAAAATGTTGAAGAACGCTAAATCCATGAAGGGAACAACCCACATAGTAAACCACCTGAATGAAGCAGGTAAGCAGCTTTCTTCTCTTGGGGGGGTGGGGGCTGTTTTAAGGTACAGGATCAAGACGTGAATTCATTCAATGGTGGCGTGTCTTGCCTTCAGATCCTGCTCCTCGGCTTTTAGTGAGGTCATTAATCCAGCGATTATACCATCAAAGAATATCATCACTGAATCCTCGAATAACGTGCCAAGAGGGGTGAATGTAGAATGTCTGCCCTCAATCTGGTGTCTGAGGTGGTCCTTCTCTATGTCGATCTTGGTTCTCCCCTTTATAACAACAACGTAGTCTGCTATTTCACCCAGCAGGGAGTCGGGGTATGATGTCACAGCCAACACCTTTGAACCGATGCCTCTGGCAACCTCTGCCGCTGATACAACAGAGCTGGTCTGGCCTGAACCAGAGACTGCTATGAGAACATCATCATCCCTCATTCCCGGCGTGACGCTCTC
>JAOZNG010000130.1 GCA_029933895.1 archaeon | reverse complement strand
TCTGGTCAGCTGCCTTCAGCAGGTTGTTTAATTGATCCAGTGAAAAAACAGATTTTGTTTTCTTTTTCACATCCATGCCCAGGATATTGTCGGATGGTATTTTGATGTCAACCGATCCGGTATCGCCCTCAGCGTTTATACTGAAGTCTTTATCCGCCACCAATGCGACGTGATTGCTTATCTGCTCCGCATCCTTCAATGATTCCTTGAGGATGCTGGCCCCGATTTTTATCTCCACTGTGAAATCAATGTTGGGCTCCTTTGGCGGGGATGATGTGGAATCTATAACCGAGATATCGAATTTCCTGGTTGTTTCGCCGCTGAATTTCATGCTGAACCGGGAGTCAAGTGATAGTTCTATGTTATCCTCCAGACGACATCTCCTGGTTATCTTCGATAGCTCAGAGAAGTCCATGCCGATGGAGATTTCTTTGTCGATTTTATATTCCTCGAAGGCTTTTTTTGGCAGAGAGAAGTCGATTAACGCTATCTGGGAGGGGTCCATGGCCCTCAGCTTGAAGCCATCTTTTCCTATCTCCAATGTCCCTTCATCTATTAATGCTGCTATTGCATCCACGCTGTTCTTCCATGACTTGGTGTCCAGAATTACTGCATTAAACATTTCTTAATATATTATATTGTTTGTTTAAAAACACCATGTCGAGGTTACCCTGTCAAAAACGAAACATATTTATAATAGCAGGGATAAGAATTTAATCCTCGGGTTTACCGAGTTTTACCGAAAGATATTTATAAAAAAAAGAACAAAGAATATTAAAGCAATTATTATGGGGTGATATGTTAAAATGAAAAAAATGGACGGTAAGGGTCAGGGTGCTATGGAGTATCTGATGACCTATGGATGGGCTATTATGGTTGTGATGATTGTTGGAGTGGTTCTCTGGCAGATGGGAATATTCAAGATGGGCTCCGGGGGAAGTGGAATGAGCGGATTCGGAGCAGTGAAGCCTCTTGACCACACCAGTACAGGAGCAGGGAACCTTGATGTGACATTCACTAACGCTGTGGGGGCAAGGATAAACAATGTAGAGGTAATAGCGGCTGACGGAGTTGGAGGAGCTGCAACCTTAACCCCTGATGCAAGCCAAAGTGGAGGAGAGAGCATTTCCACCGGAGACAATTTTCTGGCACAACTGACAGGAGTCACTTCAGTCTGTCCATCAGGAGCAGACAGGTACGACCTAGAAATAAATGTCAGCTACAGCAACGCTATCACAGGCTTGAACCACACAGGAAATGGTAGAGTCTGGGGTCCCTGTTAAGGCAGCAAACCCTAGCCTTTTTTTTTCTTTCTTTTATTCTTTTAATCTGGTTTCTATATTATCTATCTATGAAGAAAACCCTTCTAATCGTATGTGATGGTTTAGGTGACAGACCAGTTGACGGATTAACTCCGCTGGAGGCGGCTGACACACCCAACATGGACTCCATGGCGAAAGAAGGAATCTGCGGGATAATGGACACTGTGCTCATGGGAGTCAGGCCCGGAAGCGACACCGCTCACCTGTCTCTTTTCGGCATCGACCCGTTCAGGTATTACACTGGAAGAGGGCCCTTTGAGGCAGCAGGTGTTGGATTAAATCTGGAGGAGGGGGATGTCGCCTTCAGGTGCAATTTCGGCACACTAAGGGACGGCAGAGTAATGGACAGGAGAGCCGGCAGGTCAGAGGAGGGCCTGAATAAGCTGGCTGAAGAAATAAACAACATAAAAATCGAGGGAGCGGACCTGATATTCAAAAAAGCAGCTGGACACAGAGCTGTGCTCGTGTTAAGGGGTGAAGGTCTCTCATCTAATGTGTCAGATACAGACCCTGAGAGAGAGGGCTCAGGCTACAATGAAAGCAAACCCCTTGATGAATCCATGGAAGCCAAGAAGACAGCAGAAATATTGAATGAATTCACGGAGGAGGTGGTGGAGCAACTCAAAGACCATGAGGTGAACCAGAGGAGGGAGGGGAAAAATAAGCTGCCGGCTAATATCGTCCTAGCCAGGGGTGCTGGAATGAAAACCAGTATACCCTCCTTCATGGAGAAATACGGTTTAAGCGCAGCCTGCATATCTGCCACGACCCTGATTAGGGGAGTCTCCAGGGAGGTGGGCATGGAATTAATTGAGGTTAAGGGAGCCACAGGGCACGTGGACTCTGATATAGGGGCCAAGGCAACCGCAGCTATCAAAGCACTTGACGTCTATGATTTCGTGTTCCTGCACCTTAAGGGAACTGATGAGGCATCCCATGACGGAGACTTTGAATCAAAGAAGGAGATGATTGAACGCATAGACAGGGAGGTCATAGCTCCAATCCTGCGGGAGATTAAGGACGCTACCGTTGCTTTAACAGCGGATCATTCAACCCCCCTGAATATTAAACAGCACTCAGCAGACCCTGTTCCGATAGCGGTTTTAGGTGATGTGAGAACAGACGAAGTTAAAAGGTTTACCGAGAGAGACTGTGCCAGGGGAGGGCTTAACCGGATACGGGGTCTCTACCTCATGAACATCATACTGGACCTCTCCGACCGTATAAAGCTGTTCGGAGCCTAATACCTGTAGACCGCCCCCTCAGCCGCTGACGAGGTCAGCATCGAGTACCTCCTCAAGAAACCAGAGAGTTCCTTCACGGGCTTCTTCCATCTGCTCATTCTATCATCCATCTCCTTGCTGCCTAACTCAACATCAAGTCTTCTGCCAGGGATGTCGATTTTTATCATATCCCCTTCCTCCAAAACAGCTAGAGGGCCTCCCTCAGCCGCTTCCGGGCTCACGTGCCCTACGCACGGCCCCCTTGTTCCGCCGGAAAAGCGTCCGTCCGTTATCAAGGCAACGGAATCAGACAAACCCATGCCTGCTATGGCACTGGTAGGTGACAGCATCTCCCTCATGCCAGGACCTCCCTTAGGACCCTCGTATCTGATTACCAGAACATCACCTTCCCTGATTTCATGTCCCCTGATGGCTTTCATAGCCTCTTCCTCTGAATTAAAGACTCTTGCAGGCCCCTGATGTTTCATCATTTCCCTGTTGACGGCTGTTTGTTTAATAACTGAGCCGTCAGGCGCCAGATTTCCTTTGAGGACTGCTATACCCCCCTCTCCATGGAATGGATTACTCAGGGGCCTCAATACCGCGCTGTCGTATACCTCTGATTCCAGAGCGATCTCCTTCACTGTTTTACCGCTTACTGTTTCATTCTCCTGTAGTTTATCCCCCAGTATATGGAAGACTGCAGGTATGCCTCCAGCGTGGTCTATGTCCTCCATGAAGTAATCCCCTCCCGGCCTGATGTTTGTTATGTGTGGAGTCTTCCTGCTTATTTCATCAAAAACCTCCAGAGGCAGTTCCACACCTGCGTCATGTGCTATGGCAGGTATATGGAGTGCTGTGTTCGTGGAGCCACCCATGGCCATATCCACCATTATAGCGTTCTCGAAGGCCTTCCTGTTCATGATTTTCCTTGCAGTAATGTTTTTTTCCACGAGACTGATTATTTGTTTGCCACTGTTGAAGGCTATCCTCTTCTTCTCCGCTGTTCCGTTCAGGGCAGTTGCACAGCCCTTCAGGGACATCCCCAATGCTTCTGTCACGCAGGCCATGGTGTTGGCTGTGTAGAGTCCCTGGCAGGAACCCCCTCCGGGGCATGCCCTGTATTCAAGCTCCATCACCTCCTCTTCAGGGATTAATCCCTCATTGTATCTGGCGACCGCCTCAAAGGTGTCTCTAACATAAGACAACCTCTTGCCTCTGTAGTTTCCTGAATGCATTGGTCCGGCAGTCACAGCAATCGATGGAATATCCAGTCTCGCTGCACCCATAAGCATTCCCGGCGTTATCTTATCGCAGTTTGTCAATAGGACTAAACCGTCTAGTGCATGGGCTTTGGCCATAGACTCTATGGTGTCTGCTATAAGCTCTCTCGATGGGAGAGAGTAATACATTCCCTCATGTCCCATGGCTATACCATCACATATTCCTGGAACGCCGAAGATTAGAGGCCATCCGCCTCCGGCATGAACTCCCTTTTCTATGT
>JAOZNG010000129.1 GCA_029933895.1 archaeon | reverse complement strand
GATAAGAGGAAGAGGTTCAGAGGTTAAAGAAAAAAAACGTGGTAAGCCCCGCCCTGTCCAAAAGGGCGGGGCTTTTTTTATTTTAGATTGTTCTCCCCATCCCCACATTTACTCCCAGATTATTCCAAAATCCTCATTCTCTTGTTTAGCCCACGCGTCCTCCGTAGTTTCTTCCCCCGTGAACACATCACCCCACCCGGGGCTGTATGGCTCATTCTGCTCCAGAGGTTGCTCTACCTTTTCACCCTCCCCAGAGATGTCATTGAGGGGTTCCTCCTCCTTTCGGCTGCCCCTCCTGCGCAACAGCAGGAGACAGATAATCATCACACTGCCCCCGATGAGGAGCAAGAGGGAGATACGAGTCCAATTCTTTTCCGAGGCGCCGGTGGCTGTGTTGGGGGAGTTGACCGTGACCACAAGTGTGTCTCTTGCGATATTCCCTGCCTCATCTTTCACTGTCAGGGTCACGATGTATGTCCCAGCAGTAGTGATCTTGAACGAAACCCTTGGGCCGTAGAGAACAACCTCCTTACCATGATAGGTGAAGTTCCACGTCCAGTTTACGATCCCAACGTTATCGGAGCTTTCACTACCATCAAGTGTAATCACCACATATCCTTCATCATTAAGCTCCACTGTTACATCAGGCCCTGCATCTGCCACTGGCGGTGTTATGTCATTGACAGTGACCGTTATCACGTCTGTCCCCCAGTTTCCGGCAGTATCACTTACGTTCAGAGTCACATGATATGTGCCGGGGATGTCAAAGACGAACTCTACTTTCTCACCGTAGAGGACAATCTCCTTCCCACCGTATGCAAAACTCCATGTCCAGTTCACCACACCCACGTTGTCCCTGCTGCCGCTTCCATTCAATGTAACCTTCGTCCCCTCATCCACAATTACGTCTCCCCCCGCATTTGCTACAGGTGGGGTTATGTCCCTGACAGTGACTGTTATCACGTCTGTTCCCCAGTTTCCGGCAGTATCACTTACGTTCAGAGTCACATGATATGTGCCGGGGATGTCAAAGATGAACTCTACTTTCTCACCGTAGAGGACGATCTCCTCCCCGCCGTATGCAAAACTCCATGTCCAGTTCACTACGCCCACGTTGTCGTGGCTCCTGCTACCGTCCAGTACTACTTTGGAGCCTTCGTCAACCTCTATGTCAGCCCCAGCCTCGGCTGTGGGCGGGGTTACGTCTAGAACGTATACCGTCAGGTTGTCCGTGGCCCAATTGCCCCAGGCATCGCTGACATTTAATGTAACAACGTAGGTCCCGGGAGTCTCAAAGGTGAACTGAGTTATCATTCCGTAGAGGAGTATGGTTTCACCGTGATAGTAGAAGGACCATGTCCAGTTCACCACGCCCACATTGTCCCTGCTGCCGCTCCCGTTGAAGATCACTGTAGTGAATTCATTCACTACAATGTCCCCCCCAGCATACGCTATGGGAGGGGTTGTGTCTCTCACTGTTACGTTTACTACGTCTGTATCCCAGTTTCCTGCAATATCTGAAACATTGAGGGTTATGAAGTAAACACCAGGAGTCTCAAAGGTGAACCGAGTTATCATTCCGTAGAGGAGTATGGTTTCACTGTGATAGTAGAAGGACCATGTCCAGTTCACCACGCCCACATTATCCCTGCTACCGCTTCCGTTGAAGACTACGGTGCTCCCCTCATCCACGACCACATCCTCCCCAGCGTTTGCCACGGGAGACACCTCATCCGGAAGCACAGTAACGTTCGTGGTGTCCGTATCCCACCACCCACCCCCATCGGTAACCTTCAGAGTTATCTCATAAACCCCTGGTTCAAGAAAGACAAAGGTGGTTATCCGTCCATATAACAGCTTGAGATTCCCGTGACAGTTTACGTACCATGTCCAGTTGACTATGCCAATATTGTCAGTACTCCTGGAACCGTCTAGGATCACCACCTCGCCCTGAAGGGCTCTCCTGTCGGGCCCTGCATCCGCCACGGGACCTACCCGGTCCTGCCATTTGAACATGGGGTAGGTGACTCCTTCTATGACGAACCACACTCTCTCAAAATCCCAGCCAGCGCTGCTGAACGTGGACTTCATCATCATCTCCACCGTGGACTTTCCAGTCCCGGCGTAGCTCCACCTCAGCCCGGTGGTGTTTATATCCCAGAAGCTGTTTATTACTCTGGCGGTCACCACCCCTCCTCCTACAAGCCCTCCCACAGTCCTGTAGCCTCTGACCCTTCCTGTGGCGTAGGAGTTCAAAATGGTTCCAGTGTTTCGCCCTACAAGCCCTCCCACATCTGCGCTATCGTTCCCGCCTATCGCCCATCCCCGGGCGTAGGTGTTGTTCAATGTGCCCTCGTTGTACCCCACCAACCCCCCTATATGGCTGCTATCAAGACACCCTGTGGCGTTCCCCAGGGAGTAGCATAAGCTTATCTCCCCTCTGTTTTTTCCTGCGAACCCTCCTACGTACTGATATCCCTGCGCATCACCACAGGAGAAGGAGTTTCTCACTGTGCCCTGATTTGCGCCCACAAAACCACCAGCAGTGATAGCCTCAGGTCTCCCCACGCTACCCAGGGCAGAACAGTTGATGATGCTCCCACCGTTATAGCCAGTAAATCCACCGATCTGGCCTACTCCACTCACATTTCCAGTGGAGAAACAGTTAGTTATGGTGCCAACGCTATAGCCTGCAAAGCCTCCGAGATTGCCATCTCCTCTCACGTCTCCAGTAGAATGGCAATTGGAGATCAGATGATGGTTCTCCCCTACAAAACCACCAACATTAGTGTCTCCAGACACATCCCCTGCGGCGGAGGAATTTACCACCGTTCCATCATTGTGACCTACAACCCCCCCTACCCCCTGCTCTGCATAAACAATCTTACCTGTGAGGTGGCAGTTGATCACCGTACCGTTATTGTACCCCACAATGCCGCCCACGTAAAGCCCGTTGCAGAAGATGCTTCCGTTTGTACTGCAGTTGCGCACAACTCCGTTGTTATACCCCACCAGACCCCCCGTATAGAAAGTGAGTCCCCCCCAGATTTTCTCATCCGTGTGGCAGTTGACGATTGTGCCCTCGCTGTAGCCTGCAAGAACCCCTATGAACCTCTCCCCTTGTATCTGCCCTGCAGACCTGTTGTCTGTGATTATTTTCAGGTCTTTTACAACACCCCCTCTGGCGATATATCCAAAGAGTCCTACGTAGCTGGACTGGTAGCGATCTATGTATAGCCCAATGATGGTGTGATTACGTCCATCTAAAGAGCCTGTGAACGGTGCAGTGAGATTTCCCACGGGGGTGAATCCCTCGTATCGTCCAGTGCCCCCTGCAGTGGCGTTCCAATTCCATAGCTTTGTTGCGGAGGCATTGATGTCCGAGGCCAGAACGTAGTAGGCACTTAAATCGGTGCTCATGTTCTGAAGGTCCCAGACATCTTTTATTATATACGGGTCATCGGGAGTGCCGCTTCCTCCACTGAAGCGTTCGCTATCTGTGTTTCCTGGAAGGGCGTTGATGGCGGGCCTGTAGCCCTCCACCATACCCCCCGGGGAGAGTATTATATTATATTCGTTAAGAACGACCTCAAAGGCACCAGCAAACATTAATGCCACCACTATCCAACTGTAAAACTTCCCTACTATCATATGCGCTCCTCCCTTCTGCACATGATGTGCTCCCCCCTCACTCGGGCACACACGAGGGGTACCACGAGCCATCAGGGGAGTGTTTGCAAAATTAACTTTCAATAATATATAGGAATTTTGTGAACATGTGCTTTCTGAGGAATTCTCACCCCCTACCCCACAATAAACTCTTCTGAACAGAACGCTATTTTAAATGGAGAGCTATAATGTTATCCACTTCTAGAGTCCTGTGGGGGGGCGGGAGAGGCCAGCACAGGGGCATAAGGTGGGGGTGAAAGGTGGGTTACAATTAAATGAAAAGCCTTGGCCTCCTGAAGGGCCAGGGGAAGATAAGCCCCGCCCTGTACAAAAGGGCGGGGCTTTTTTTATTTAGACCATAAACCCTGTATATAAAAATCTCC
>JAOZNG010000128.1:1518-4054 GCA_029933895.1 archaeon | reverse complement strand
GCCACGCCGGCAACCCGGGCCGGCACAGCCGTCATCAACACCGTGGAGGGATAGGATGCCCTCCCTCCCGGGATGTAGCAGCCCACCCTCTGGAGCGGTATTATTCTCTCCCCTACCTGCACTCCACCTAATGTCTGGGTCTCCCAGCTTTTCTCTATTTTCTCATATTGTTCCGTATGGTATCTTCCTATGTTCAGGGCAGCGTTTTCCAGCGCCTTAACCAGTCTCTTGTCTGTGCGGGAGTAGGCGTTTCTTATCTCAGAGTCCGAGACCTTGATGTTTTCCCGGGACAGGCTGTATTTATCCAGTCTCCTGGTGAACACGTAGAGTGCTGAGTCACCCTTGGATTTAACCTGCGAGATTATGGGCTTAACGGACTCAATTGCCTCATCCAGCCTAACAGATTCTCTCGCAACCAGCGCCTTTAATTCCCCAGCGTTCTCTTCACTATAACGTAATACCTTCATCTCTCCTTCCTCTGTAGATAGAAATAGGGATTCACCACAGAAATATAGGTGTAGACCATTGACTGAATCAGGCGGAGCAGGATGAACAATAAAACAGCAGTCAAGGTTATACCTGCATCAACCCCCCCCACATTAACCAGACCTCCAAGGGAGATTGCAGCAAACACCAGAACCATGAAAAAAACAATTAAGGCAAGTACCTCCCACCTGTATCTAAAGCTGAGCCTGAAGCTGCTAGAGAAGCTGGTCAGGACACCTTTTTTTTCTATAACACCTGCTGGAACCACAAAAAAGACAGCCATCACAAGAACCACTATGAGAGATAACACAATGGGGAGGGAGAGGTAGATGAGCATCTCCTCATTGAATAGCATAGCTAAGATAAAGAAAAAAAACATAATAACAAACAACAAAACAATGAATGAGAGAAAGATAACTCCCAGAGCCAGAAGAATCCGCCAGGATTTCAGGGAATCCTTAAGCGACCTTATCAGGCTAATCTTTTTACCTACGTGATAGTCTGAAACCATGGAGGGATACATCCCATAGGTTAATAAATCAATCGCCCCAATCAGCGGATAAAGCAAGAAAAGTCCTATAATGGGGAGGATGTTGCTGTGGACTGACTCGAAATTTGAGATTGAATATATTAAATCAAGGGAGTAGTAAATGAAGGCTGACTCGAATACAGCATAAAGCAGTGAAGAGGTTAGGTTTGGGATGAAAATCCTGGGGCTTTCACGTAAAAGCCTGACTGATTTAGCCAGAATCTCCTGAAGCTTCATTTTCTCTCCAGGTTCACCAGGATGTGATCTTTGTCGTAGGGTCTTAAATCAATCGTTTCCAGGACGGTGAAGTCGTTCCTGAGCTGGTTGATTTCTTTCCTGAACACCTTCCCGGGGCTTTCTATCGCGTTAATGCTCCTGGACTTAATCAACAAAAGAGCATGCCTTGGCATGAAATACTCAGCGTTCTTCAACAGGATCTCTGACTGGTTTCTCTGGGCAACATCCTGGTAGATCACGTCAACGGAAGAGATTGCGTGCATGTACTCCTGCGGACGGTTAGCGTCTGCTAGAATAGGGATCATGTTCCTCTTCTTCAGGGTTACAGGAATAAGTTCCCTCATCATCCTCCTGGATAACTCAACGCAATAAATAAATCCGCGGAAGCAGACATCAGATAAGTGGGAGGGAGTGGTCCCGGAGGAAGCTCCAAGATAAAGGACGTTAGAGTCCTCCCTGAAAGGGAAACTCTTCAGTCCCTTAAGGATGGCAGCCGACAGCTTGCTCCTGTACGGGTCCCAGAGCCGGTACTCCTGACCCCTTTTTTTAACCAGTTTCTCGTCATACACCCTGAATCCAGGGGTATTGTTGAGGGAGGCGATACTCCTCCTGAAACTGTAGACCCCTGGAAACAACTCCTTAACAGCCATTTTTTAACGATGGGATGTTAATGATTATAATGCAAGAGAATTAAAATGAAACTACGGGGTCTTTATACTGCATTAATCACTCCATTCGACGAGGAAGGTGATCTGGACATAAACGGCTTCAGGGAGAACATAAGACACCAGATAGAAAATGGTGTAGACGGCATAGTTCCTGTTGGTACCACCGGCGAGTCAGCAACCCTCAGCTCGGAGGAACATAAAAAGGTGGTGGAGACAGCCGTAGATGAAGCTAAGGGTAGAGTGAGGGTTATAGCGGGCACCGGCAGCAACAACACCAGTGAAGCACTGGAATACACGCGGCATGCAATGGAGGCGGGAGCGGACGCTGCCCTCATGATTACCCCCTACTACAACAAACCCACCCAGCAGGGTCTTATAAAGCACTACACCAAAATAGCATCCCATGTGGATATACCGATAGTGTTATATACCGTCCCGGGGAGAACTGGGGTGAACATCCAGCCAGAAACAGCAATAGAATTATCTAGGGTAGATAACATAGAGGCTATAAAAGACGCCTCCGGAAACCTGGATCAGGTGATAAGGATCCTAAGAGAAACCGATGACTTTACTGTATTGTCGGGGGAGGACTACCTCAGTTACTGCATACTTGCCC
>JAOZNG010000128.1:0-1508 GCA_029933895.1 archaeon | reverse complement strand
GGGGGATGGCGTCATCTCCGTAGCCAGTAATATTGCTCCCGGGTTGATGAGTGAATTCATCCACTCAGCTCTGGACGGGAACTGGGAGAATGCAAGAGAATTACACTACATGCTGTATCCATTGTTTAAGGTGCTTTTTGTTGAAACAAACCCTGCGCCGGCGAAGGCTGCGCTGGATTTGATGGGATTACCTGCAGGGAATCCGAGGCTGCCGCTGGTAGAAGTCACCAAGGAAAGCAGGGATGAGATAAGGAAGGTGCTTGAGGGGCTTGACTTACTTTAGATAACCTGTTTAAGCCCTGAACTGGGGATTGAAGAATAGAGAGAAACAAGTTGCTTTAGAGGCTTTCGAGCAGCCTGATGTATTCTGGAAAGAAGGGGTTTATGAATGTGTATTTACCTCTTCCTTCTTTTCGGATGATTCCCTTTCGTTCTAACTCACTGAGGGCAAAATATAGTTGTGATCTATCCGCGTCGGAGAAGCTGTCTTTGGCATAAATCTTTCCTTTTTCATGTGCCAGGAATTTCAGGATCTTCTTTTGGAGGGTGGCCTTACTTAGGACGATCCACTCACTGTCCAGCTCCCCTTTTATTCGCAATAAGGCTAGTTTGAAGCCGTCGTCTACGAGTTTTTTATTGATTGTTGTGATCTTGTTTTGTAGGGCGAGATCCAAGATAGATTGGGATAGTATCTTTGTGAAGTGTGGGTGGTGTTTTGTTTTTTCTGCTATCAGGGAGCAGACTTCTCTGGGGGCTTTGAACCCTCCTTTTTTGAATGTGCGGGTGAGGTAGTCTACAAGCTCTTTCGCAGGTAGAGGGTTTAGTGTCAGCATTTTTCCGAAACCGTAGAATGCCTCTGCTTTGCTGGTGAATAGTTTCTTCATCAGACTCTCCTGGCTTCCGGAGAATATGTAGGTGACCATGTCGTGTCTCTGGAATTTTGCCCTCATCCTCTTGATCATTTGGCTGTTTAGGTCGGTTAGTTCGCCGAATTCGTCTATGGCGAGTATGAGTTTTTTGTTCTTTTTTGAGGCCAGTTTTTGGGGGAAGTCGAGTGCATCATCTATTAGTTTTGATTCATCAATCTCTTTGGAGCCGAATGATAGGATGATTTCATAGTCTTCCCATAGGGTTTTGAATTGAACGTTTTTCACGAAGTCTGAGAGGTTTCTTTTAGCCATTCCCAGTATGTCTCTGGCACGATTTGTTTCGTTTGAGAGAACTGCCTCGACCAGGCCTTCGGCGACCTCGGCTAGGGAGGTTTTCTCGAAGAGGTCGATGTATCCCACCAGGTATCCTTCTTTTTTTAACTGGTTCAGGGATTCGAGTATCACTGATGATTTCCCGTATCTTCTGGGGGAGGCGAGAATCACGCTCTGACCTCCTCTGACGTTGTAGGTGATCTCGGATATTATATCTTTTCGGTCAATGAGGTCTTTTCCCACCACAGGTTTCCCGTAAGGGAATAATTGTTTTATCATAAGCAACCACTTACCATAAGTAACTAC
>JAOZNG010000127.1:1367-4103 GCA_029933895.1 archaeon | reverse complement strand
CTTCAAAGACGCAGTACAAGCGAGTTCTGCTCGCTGTATATAAATTTTCTCCGGGTTTGTCGTATTCTGCCGACTTTGTAATAAAAGCTCATGCATTACCCCTGGATTCCCCCAGCACGAAGCCTGACGCTATCAAGTGCGCTACCCTGATGGGTTCAGGTATGAGGCTCCTGGTGGAGGATAACTTGACGATAGACTCCGCATCTTTGAAGCTGATGCCGTTGTATTGTATGTGTATGTGCTTGTTTCTTTTGGTCTCCACCTCTAGGGGTTTACCAGCCTTCCTCATGCAGTTCCTGTAGAACTCCCTGTGCTCCAGTCTGCTGACAGCATGCTCTATCGCCTTGAAGTCAGGCATCCTCCTCACCACCACAATAACCGCCAGCCCCGTCTCATTATGGAGGCGCTCGATGTCCACGAGATTAAAGCCCCCGAACCCGAGGCCGTCCAGCATTATAACCCTCAGGTCCCTGAACCGGCTTTTGTTCACCATCTCCACAATCCGGTCTGTTGAGTCTATGCCGTCAACTGTCACCTCACTCCTCAAGACTCCATCAATCCAGTTACCTCCACGGAAGACCGTGCCCACGATGTAGGTTTCCTCATCCTCCTGCAGGCTGAAGGGGGCGTCATCCACTCCCAGAATCCTTACCTCCTCCTTTATGGTGTAGAACTTCATTCTAGCCTTGTCTCTACCGTATTGTTTATATCCATGGAATCCAAGATTCATATATGGAAACAGTGGGGATGGTGGTTTCGTCGAAGGGCAGGGAAGCTGACATCCTGGTCCAGGATAATCGAGTTGAGACCGGCTCCATACTGAGGATAGGGGATTTCTACGGGATAGTGGCCCACATGCGCTACAGAGAGGATGAGAAAATCGGCTCCAAGCAGAAGCTGATAGCTAACGTCCAGGTATTCGGTAAACTAGGAAACAATAGATTATTGAAGATTAAGAAACCAATCCAGCCGTACGCTGAAGTCTGCCTGGCAAGCGAGAAGGATCTGGGTGATATGCTCTCAGGGGAGAGGAATATAAGTTTGGGTAATGTTTACGGGACCAAGGCCAGGGCCTTCCTTGACCCGAATGAATACGATAGACATACAGCGATCTTGGCCAGCACGGGGGCAGGGAAAAGCTATACAGCAGCTAACCTGATAAAGGAATTCCTGTCCCTGAGTCTGCCTGTTATTGTGGTAGACACCCACGGCGAATACCAGAGGCTTCTCTCCCACCTGGTTAAGGAAGAGAACATAGACATAGACCTTGAGGTCTATACAGTCAAGTACCCGAGAAAGGGTTTCAGGGAGTTGAAGATCCCTGTATCTATTCTGAGCCCGGAGGACTTCAATCATTTCATCCAGCTGACGGAGCCGCAGAAGACTGCTCTGGAGACGGTGTTGGATAAATTCGAGGGAGGTGATTATCTTCTACAGGACATAATAGACAAAACAGAGGGATTAAGCCAGAAAGACTTCCATGAGGGCACAATCAGGGCCTTAAAAAGGAAGCTAGTCTCCCTGGAGAGGGGTTTCCGTAACGTCTTCGATAGATACGGCACTGACATAGCAGGGATAGTGAAGCCATACCAGGTTACCATAATAGATGCCTCCTACGCCCCCCAGGGTGTGAGGCAGTCTGTTGTCTCCTACCTCGCCAGTGAGCTGCTAGAGGGCAGGATAAGGGAGAAAAACGAGATGAGCAACCCGATAAACTATGAGCTCTTGTTTGTGGTGGAGGAAGCGCATAACTACGCCAGCTCCAAGCTTTCGCACTCCTGTCGCTACCAGCTGCAGAGGATTGCATCCGAGGGCCGGAAGTTTGGCGTAGGCCTCTGTGTCATATCCCAGAAGCCGTCGAAGATTGACGAGGAAATCCTCTCCCAGTGCAATACTGGGATCTACATGCACATCACCAACCCAAACGACAAAGACCACATCAGGCGGAGCTTCGAGTCCATTAATGATGAAATAATCAGGGACCTGGATTCACTTGACGTCGGGGAATGCATTATTGCTGGGGCCATGAACAGGATACCTTTTCTTATGTGCTCGGTTGATGATGTCGGGGTTAAGAGAGAGCATCGGAGGAAGTTCGATTACGAGAGAGAGGATAAGGTCCAGGTAGCAAGTTCTGGATACGTTTAGGGTTCAGACATCCCCCAGCCGGGTGCCTCTCCTCCTGAGTTCGAGTTTCTGGGGTTTCTTTTTGGCTGGGTTTTTTTCGATGCATGAATTCCTGTAGGCGTAGACTGAGACAGCCGCCATCAACAACAGAAAAGCTAGTACCACAAACGATATTATTGCACTGAAGATGTTGAAGCCTGCTATCATGCCAGTAACTGCGGGGACTTCTTCCTTCTTCTCCCGCTGGTATATTATTCTTCGCGTGGAGGTTGTGGTCGTAGAGGTGGTTGTTGTTGTCGTAGAGGTGGTTGTTGTAGTTGCTGTGGTTGTGGTCGTGGAGGTGGTTGTCTCGCATGGGAGACATGGCCCCCCACAGTCTATCCCTGTTTCTCCCTGGTTTTGCCTGCGGTCGCTGCAGCTGGGGCAGGGCATACAGGGCCCGCCGCAGTCTATGCCATCCTCACAGGCTCCATGATGACAGTTCTCTATCAGATCAAAGCAGCTTCCCTCTCCTGAATCTGACGCTGATATGACGCCCGGGTTTCCATCTCCCTCATCGTCTTCTTCCTCCCAGATGTTCACAGTGAAGCCATCACCCAGTGCATCAAA
>JAOZNG010000127.1:0-1357 GCA_029933895.1 archaeon | reverse complement strand
TCCCGGGTGTATTTTTTTCCATGTCTTTGGGTGTGTATCTTACCTGAGTTATCTGCATCCAGCTTGTACTCCATTTCATCGTATTCTCTGTCTTTTGTATCGTATCGGCAGGAGGATTTCTCGTTGGTTTCAGCCCTCAGATCCAATCTGGCGCTGGTATGTTTGCTGGAGTGATCTACATCAACATGGAAGTATGTGATGGTGGGAGGTGTTGTGTCGTTGACGATGAAAATGTGTTTCACGGTAGTTGATTGACCGTAGAGGTCGCTGCAGTTGACCGTGAAATTATAGTATCCACTAAACAAATCCTCAACGCTGATGGTGTAGGTCTTGTCCAGGAAGCTCTCGGATGCGTCGAATGACCCTTCCGTGACTACACCGCCACCTGATTCTATGATGTACCTGCAGAAGTCCTCTGGTTTAGGGTTTGTTTCCTTTACCTTGAACATGAAGACCTTATCAGGGGGTATGCTATCGTTTAGTACTGTGTTGTTCCCGGGCCAGATGATGTTTATCTCCGGTGATCTGTTGTCGTTCCATAACGCAACACCTGAGAGGTGGGGGAGCCAGAGGGATATATTCTTTGAGGTATCCAGGTAGCACATTGTCTCTCCCGTATCATTGCATTCTTCGAGTATTATGGGCTCTCCCCCGTCCTGTAGGTAGATTAGCTGCAGGTCGCTGGATAGGTTCCAGTCAAGCTGGATTACAGCCCCCTCAGGATAATCCTGGTCTGCCAGCAGCTCCCCTGTGTTGTTAAGGTACAATAGTGTCTTGAACTCCACCCCCAGCAGGTTTTCCAGGTCACCGATCCATTTACCTGAATCCGTTAGATTATATATCTCCAGGAGGGGGGCCTGGTTCCAGTTCATATCCAGCCCACTGAAGGAGGGAATCTTTACTGTGATGTCTGACTCTAGATAGAGGAGTAGAGTGAATGTGTTGTTGACTGGGAGGCTCTCATTCCCTGAGTAGTTTATTGAGTTGTTGCCTGCATCAAGCAGGGAGGCGGATTTAATGTGCTCCACCCCTGAAAGCTTCTGGATGAATCTGCTCGCGTTCACAGAGGAATTAACTCTCAGCTCTATTTCCCTGCTTTCTGTGTTCCCGTAGCTGTCGTTTACGTAGACTTTGAGGGTGTGTTTTCCTCCTGAGACATTTGTTATGTTGCTGCTGTGGTCGTGTGTTGAGGCATTGTTGTTGTCCCAGAGTATGTGTTTCTCTGCTAGGCTGTCCAGGGTGTACCATATCGTGCTCAGATTGGATAATGTGTCTGTGGCGGTCAGGTTAAGGGGTATCTTTTGGTTGTAGGTTTGGTTTCCTGGCTGGTGTATGCCCAGCTCTGGCGGAGTCAGGA
>JAOZNG010000259.1 GCA_029933895.1 archaeon | reverse complement strand
TCCCCAGGAGACGAAAGAGAGGCTGGCTGACCTCCTTCAGAGAAGCATTCAGGCCGTGATCGTCTTAAGACCCAAGGTAGAGGTTCTTAACCCCGGGGAGATCCCCCGGGAGGGAATAAAAGCGAAGAGGGTAATTGATTTAAGGCCCAAGGATTGATTTTGTATAACCCGCAGGGAGCGGATAGAACTTCATACACGTTGAGCTATCAGAGGAAGAAGATCGTTCATCTGCTCTATGAATGAGCAAGCCATTGTAAAGCTTATCTCACCTTTGACCCCGAAGAGTTCCCTTATTGATGGCAGCCGGAATATAAGATAGATTTCCCTCCGGGAGAATGGAAAGATGATACCAAAAAATCCTACCGTTGCCGCCTCCGTGGATGTGTACTTCGGCCTCCTACCAAACCTCTTCCAGCCCTCCCGCTCTACCCACCACTTGATCTCCCCGAACCCGGGATCAAATCTCTCCCTTTTCAGCTTCAGAAAGTCATCAAATTTTATGAATGTGAGGCAGTGCCTTCTTTTTAAAGTGGCGAGGAAGGACCTCTGTGAATACTCCGGATCTGATAAAACCAGAAGATTTCCGTACTCCCCCGCCCAGCTCTCATATTCCTCTATCACGTGATTGCTCACGCCTATAGCAGCCATCATCGTGGGGAATTGCGGTGACTCCGCCTTCTCCACAAAGGTGAATTTTTTAAGGAGAGCTTCGGTAAAAGTGCCGCGAAGGCGTCTACTCATATCATGGGTCTTCCTGAAGCATCTCATCTCCTCCTCCGTGAGGAATATCACGAATATCCCCAAAAATCAATTGATGTGTCCTCTAATAAACCTTTCTATGAGACCCCCCCTGAGGTGTTCTACAGACCCCTCCCCGGGGCCTCTTTTAGAGAAGAATCGCCTTTTCCCCGGGGGTCTAAAGGAGGTCTTAACACAAAAAAGTGCCTTTGGGGGAAGAGGGGTGCATATAATTCTCGTATATTTATTTTTCCCACTTTTCGAACGCTAATGCATTCATTAGCGTTCGGAAAGTGCATAATTATTAAATAAAA
>JAOZNG010000126.1 GCA_029933895.1 archaeon | reverse complement strand
ACGTCCACTCCATAATCTAAAATGCACGCCTTTTTCTCGCTCGTGCATGCTTGGATAGCCTCTTTTAGTGTTTTATAGCCGTAATGACCGTATATAACACTTTTATGGGTAGTATCTATCGTATGATAGCTATACTTGTTATGATGGTTCCATCCGGCTATATAGATAACTCCCCGTTTATCTACAAGCAATACAGAACGGCTTGTAGTGTAGAACGTTTTAGCCGCTTGTTTAATGTCAGTTAACATGTTGACTCCTTTTGTGGTGTTTGTTTGTCTCATCTGCCGTTCAAATAACGGTAACGTTACTTTACCTTATTTTGAAAAATTTTGCAAATAAATTTTTTTGATGACGTTATACAATTTTATTTATGATAGATTGACCTCGAGTGTTATAAGTATTTCTTATCATTACTTTTAGTTATACTATAAGATTTTCTTATTATTACTTTTAGTTATACTATAAGTATTTCTTATCATTAGAAAATCTTATATATCACAAAATATAATGATAAGATTTTCTTATAAGACCAGGGGCTGACTGGGGGGAGGGTGTATTAGATTTAGTTATAACTCTGGGGGGCGCACATCCATAGAAAAACTGGGGGGAATTTTTGAAAACCAACCTTCGGGGACCTAGGGTGATCCCTGTGGTTGACCCTTCGGGGACCTAGGGCGGTTCTTGGGGCGGTTCTTGGGGTGAGGCCTAGTCCACTTTATGGAAGTTGGGGTGGAAGGAAGCGGCGAGCGAATGGTGGAGCGGCGGGGTGGCGAGGGCGAGCCGAGCGAGGGAAATGGGGGCGGAGTAGGTGGTATTTTGAGTAGGGAGCGGGGTGGGGGAGAGAGGTAGGGCCTCAAGGATGGTGGAGGTGGGGGATTGAGGAGGGAACAGGGATGTGGTGAGGGATGCGAGGTGGGAAGGGGCGGAGAGCGGAGCGGAAGGAGAGAGCGTGGTGGCGATGAGGCGGTAGAGATAGGAGGAGGACAGGAGGAATGATTGGTATGCGATGCGGGAGTTGAGGGATGTGAGCAGGGAAGGAGAGTGGTGGAGGGGTCTGGAGGGGAGAGAGTTGGGGTAGAGGGCAGCCTGATAGAGGGGGAGGGTCGGAAGGGCTGGGCGTGGGTAATGACGGAGGGGTTTTTGGTATTTTTTAGGGAGATGGGTGGTGATGTAGGAGTACGCTTGGTTGAGGATGGCAGCTTTGAGGGGGGCATGGGCGGTTGGTGGGGTTCGGAGGAACAGGGCGTGGGTGTTTTGGTTCTTGATGGAGTTGGGGAGCGGGGTTGGAGAGGGGGAGAGGAAGAGGTCGATGATGGGTTTGATGGTGGTTGGGTAGAAGGATGGGGTGGCTTTGAGGGGGATGACGAAATGGTAGGGCAGGATGAGGTGGGTTTTGGTGACGATGGCGATGCGGTAGGCATGGGCGATGGCGGTGAAGTAGGATGCTATGGCTTGATAGAGGTAGAGGTTGGAGGGGGCCGAGGGGTTAAAAAGGGCTTCTGGGGCGTGGGTGAAGGACGGGGCGGGGTGTGTCTGATGGTCTGGGGTGATGAGTGGGGCGGCTGTGAGGGCGAGGAGGGGCGGGTTGTCGGAATGGGAGAGGACTAGGTGGTTGGAGGAGAAGGTATGGTCGATCGGTGGGGTGTATGAGGTGGTGGAGGAGGGGACGGTGGGGTTGAGGGAAGGGGCGGAGGAGATTTTGAGGTGTGCGAGGGCGGACTTGAAGTAGTACGGGAGGCGGTCGATGGAGAAATAGTGGCGACGATAGAGGGTGGCGTGGAGGGGGGTTTTGGAGGTGGTGGTGATGAGCAGGTTGGCGGGTGGTTTGGTGGAGAGGGTGATGGCGGAGCAGGAGCAGGTCTGGGGGGCGGTGGGGATGTAGGTGGTGGCGGAGGGGAAATCGAGGGTGGTTTTCAGGGGGACGGCGAGGGTCGTTTGGCATTTGGGGCATGTGAGCTCATCTTGGGTGATGCGGGTGGCGTAGGTGGAGGGCTTGGGGCGACGGATGGCGGAGTAGGGCGGGAACAGGTTTTGGGAGACGGTGGCAAGGAGGGAGGCTAAGCGGGATGAACGGTAGGATGAGTGGTATGCCGGGAGTTTTTTGGCGGAGAGGGCTGCGAGGTGTGCGTATACGATGCGGTTGGTCTTGGAGCGGGTCGGACGGGGAGACCAGAGGGCTGCGTGTACGGTCGGTGAGAAACCGAGGGTGGAGGCGTGGGTGTGTTTATAGGTGGAGTAGGAGGATGGGGAAAGGGGCACCGTGATGTGCTGCAGGAGGTCATCTGAGCGGGTCCTATGGATTTTGGCAGGGGGGAGCACGATGGACAGGGCCGGGAGATGGTTGAAGTTACGCAGGTGGCGTCTGATGGCGAATAGGGCATACTTGGTGAGTCTCATTGGTTTCCTTCTGGGTAGATGAATACGTTAGGGATGGATGGTTTGCTATTGGTGGCGGCGAGCTGACTTGGAGTGAGCACCTGTGCGACTATGGCCGAAGGGATTTCCAAGCTTTTCGCCAACTCGACGATGGTATAATATTCATGTCGATGGACGACATAGGATTTTATGGCTTTTCTGATGGCTTTGTACGCAGGGGTGTCCTCATGCGAGTCCTTCGCCTCGAATGCCTCTATGATGTCCTGCGGGGTGGCCATCATCGCTGGGGTTGGTTTATTCATTGGTTTCCTTTTATGTTATTCCTTGGGCCTGTAGCACCTGTGCGATTTGGGTTTTACTTTTAGTATTACATGACCTTAGCGGTCATGGGCTACGTCACATGACCTGATTGTATATCTGCACGAATATGTCGGATTGTTCCTCGGCTTTTTTATTCTTTTCAATCGAGCCTGTAACATCTGAAAATGCCTTGATGACATCTAGGGTATCTTTATCGGTCAGCTGGCTGAAATCGCCGTCGCACTCCTCTTCGATCTTGGATATCCTAGCTTGCAGAATCTTTCCGAGGGTATCCTGCAGAATCAGCTGATTATTGACGTTGATGGCATCCCTCAGCTCCTTGAGGTACTCTTGGACCTCCTTGCGGGAGAGGTAGGCTCGGATGGATGACTGGGGTAGCCCGACGACCTGTGCGATTTGAGCTACGGTTTTATTCTGAAGGATTCCTTCTAAAATCTGACGTTCGATGTCGGTGGTTCCTAGCGTATCTGGAACGTTGAGGTCTAAGGGAACCATAGGATTTTTTGATTCTACGGGTTCTATGGCCTCTGAAGGTTCCTCTTGGTCAGGCTGAAGGAACTCGGATAAATCTTTCGCTTCTATCATATTTATAATCTCCTTAAGATTCTATAGGCTCTGAGCTATCGTCCAAAGCATCCCGATGGTCATCTTGGGTATCTTCTTCCCAAGGCCCATCGGGTAAGCTTTGGGATGAGAGGGCCGATAGGAACTCCTCTGGGCTTGAAGTCGCTTCCGCCTCTTTAATGCGAGCGAGCTCATACCACTCGGTCTGGGTCATAAACGACTTGACGGCCAAGCTGGAAGGCTTGCTATCGGATGCCTTTTGACTCTTAACCATCAGAGAGCATGAATCGCAGACCTTGGCGGTCGGGCTTGAGAACTTATGGGCATTGGAAGGAGTGTTATAGGCTCCGCAGCGTTCACACCTGATGTGTTTTGGCAATTTGCAGTGTGGCCCCACTATTGAGAAAGGAACCGCTGGGAATGCTTTCGGACTAGCGAGTAATGCATAGCAATCCTTGCAAGTATTCCTTCGGCCATATCGGTACTTGGAGGCCGATACGAACTCCTGCAGCTCGCTTTCCGAGTATGCGGTTTTCCTACAGTATTTACAGGTTCTCAGGGCGATCCTGTTGGACGGACGTGGGCTATACTGGGCCACCGCCACCAAATCATGTGCTAAAACGGCTTCCATATTTCCTTCTTGTTGTTGTTCTTATAATCACCAAAGAATAGCTTTATGCGAACTTTAGTAGAAAAGAATACTAAAGCAACTATAAAGATAGCCTTTGGGGTTCATCTCTTATCGCACGGGTTTTATCGTTTATTAATAGTTTGTTAACATTTCTCACTTTTGTTAACAGATTGTTAATAATTCTTTTTTTTTTTTTTTTTTTTTTTTTTTTTTTTTTTTTTTTTTTTTTTTTTTT
>JAOZNG010000125.1:3636-4150 GCA_029933895.1 archaeon | reverse complement strand
CGTCAAATTAAAGGAGAAGATATCTCCAAAGGAGATGCTTCCCAGGAAGAAACGGGGTGAATTCACAGCATTCATTCAGGATTCAGATATATATGAATTATTTGATGTGAGAGAGATGCCGTACAGGCAGGTGGAAGATGAAATTAATCGACTCAGAGGGCAGAGAAATCAATAACCTCAGGATTTCAGTAACACAGAAATGTAATCTGAACTGCATCTACTGCCACCGTGAGGGAGAGAAACATCATGGAGGAGAGATGAGTGCAGGGGAAATAAAGAGGATTACAGAGTCTGCTGCAGGATTAGGGATAAAGAAAATCAAGGTAACCGGGGGAGAGCCCTTAATGCGCGGAGACATAGTGGAGATAATATCAGGGATATCCTCTGTAGACGGAATCGATGAAGTGTCTATGACAACCAACGGCGTATTCCTGGAGAAATATGCGGGACCCCTCAGGGACGCTGGTTTAAGCCGGGTGAACATTGGATGCGATTCACTTCACCATATAGTCGA
>JAOZNG010000125.1:809-3626 GCA_029933895.1 archaeon | reverse complement strand
GACAAAAACAGAGACATTGTTCTCCCGGCAATATCTGCTGCGAAAAAAGCCGGACTCACACCCATAAAAATCAACATGGTCGTCCTTGAGGGGATAAACGACCATGAGATAGATGACATGATTGAATTCGCAACAGAACATGACGTCATTCTGCAGCTGATAGAGTTAATTCCATTAAACAGAGAGATATATAATCGATACTGGCATAGCCTGGGGGATGTGGAAAAGGAATTATGTGTGAAAGCAGAGAAAATAATTGCAAGAAAAATGCAGTCCAGGAGACAGTATATATGGGGTGGCTCTGTGGTGGAGGTCGTCCGGCCCAGCAGGGAGTTCTGTATGAACTGCTCCCGTCTGAGGGTTACAAGCGACGGAAAACTGAAGCCGTGTCTCATGAGAGATGATAATCTCGTTGACATAGATACTGGAGACGGAGACCTGAAAACAATGTTCATGGAGGCTGTGGCTAACAGGGATGTGTATTATGGAAACTGATGGAAGGGTTTTGATGGATTTAACGGCGGCGGCAGCGATATATTAAGCGATGCAACATCTATCATGAAAGAGATTATCGTTCTGAGCTGGGGCACATGCTGTGGGAGGTGGGGAGATGAAAATCAGGATGATTGATGTGTCTGGAAAAGATGTTGTGGAGAGGAGGGCGACGGCATCAGGCAGGATAATGCTTGGAAGAGAAACCATCAACAGGATCAGGGAAAACAAAACAGGGAAAGGGGACCCGCTTACTGTAGCAGAGATATCAGCCATTAATGCAGTCAAAAAAACCCCTGACGTGATTCCGTTATGTCATCAGATCCCCGTCGATAAAGTGGATGTGGAGTATACAGTAGATGACGACTCTGTCACAGTCACCGTTACAGTCAAGGCAAAAGCCAAAACCGGCGTCGAGATGGAAGCGCTTGCAGGGGTTTCAGCCGCCCTGCTTGTGATATGGGATATGGTTAAAATGTATGAGAAAGATGCCGGGGGACAGTATCCGTCTACATGGATAACAGACATTAAGGTTGTGGAGAAACATAAGGAGAATGTATGAGGTGAAGGTGGTCAGGTTAGGCTGGTCTGGGTTTGAGGACCTGCTTGAAACAGTGAAATCCAGCCCGGGCTACGGTGAAACAGGCTGCATAGTATCCTTCATAGGTGTTGTCAGAGAGGAATCCGGTGAGGGATCCGTGGAGAGACTTCATCTGGGCGTGGATGAGACAACGGAGGGGAGACTACGGGAGATTGCAGGTGAAGTCAGCAGGAAATATGATGTGGTAAATACCCTCATCTACCATAACCTGGATGAAGTAGGCAGGGGAGAGCCTGTGGTCTACGTCCTTGCTTCCGCCAGACACAGGGAGGATGCCTTCAAGGCAGTTCAGGAGATCATTGACAGAATAAAGAATGAGGTTCATGTAGATGCATGGGAGGTCTTTAAGGATGGAGGAAAATAGATTAAATAAACTGGATGATATCCTGAAGAAGGTATTTGAATTCCATGGACACTCGAGTCCGGGCACAACGATAGGAGTCTATATGGTGGATTACGCAACTGAATTAATGACGGGCGGGGGAGGCAGGGAACTGAATGCCTTTGTTGAGACAATCCCCTGCCTCTCCGACGCCATCCAGATTATGATGGGATGCACTGTCGGCAATGAGAGAATGCATGTCGTCGACTACGGGAAATTTGCTTTAACCATCTATGATAAAGAAACCGGTGAGGGAGTGAGGATGAAACTGGACCCGGATAAAACAAAGAGATACAGGCACCTTGATGACTGGTTCCTGAAAAAGAAGCCGAAGAAGGATCTCCCGAAGGAGCTGGTGATCAGAGACATCATGGAGGCCGGTAGAGAGGTTCTCTCCTATGAGAAGGTGAAGGTGGAGATATCTAAAGAGAAACATCCCGTTAAATTCTGCAGGATATGCAGTGAACCGTTTTCATCAGGTGATGATGGGATATGCGGGGGCTGCAGGGGAGAGAGATACTATGAAATTACTCGATGACTTAATAAGGGAGTTGGATGATGCTGAGGTCACAGACATCCGGGTGGGTATAAACTGGACTGCAGTATCCAGCAGATACTGTGGTCTTGCAAGGACAATCATGATGCCGCACGGCTTCAGGATGAGAGATGCAGGTGATTTAACCTCCTGCACGGCATTGGAGCTTGCTGAACTCGCCGGATCATGGAATCTGACGGAGGCATCCATTGGCGTGGCAGCGATAAACTCTCTCATCAAGCCCATGGGGCAGGAAATCAATATCTTCGATTACATATATGAAAAAATCGATGCAGACAGCAAGGTTGCGGTGATAGGTCACTTCCCGGACAAAAACATTAACATGTTAAGGGAGAAAACAGAGGTCCGGGTCTTTGAGAGAAACCCCTCTATGGGGGATTTCATAGATACTGCGGAGGAGTATCTGTTGCCTGAGGCAGACGTGGTTCTGATAACCGGGACAGCGATGATAAATAAATCCCTGCAGAGGCTGCTGGAGTTAAGTGGAGACGCATACACGGTGGTTTTAGGGCCGAGTACGCCCATGTCAGAGGTCTTATTCAGCCACGGCGTTGATGTATTGGCTGGTTCAGAGATTATGGACCGGGACAGGATACTGAGGAAGGTGTCTGAGGGAGCGCATCTCTTTGATTTAAGGGATGACCTGAGGTTTCTTGTGGAAGAGAGGAGATGAAAGTCAGAGCCAGAATCTGGGTTGAAGAAAACGGAGAAGCATTGTTCGGGGATGGGAAGATTGCTTTACTGGAGGCGATAGAACGCAGGGGTTCACTGAATAAGGCGGTGAAG
>JAOZNG010000125.1:0-799 GCA_029933895.1 archaeon | reverse complement strand
ACGGAATTTAATAGGTCTTATCTCCATGCAGAGAAGAGGATCAGGGTGCTTGAGGAAAGACTTAATGTGAAATTAATAGAGACAACAATCGGTGGGAGGGGGGGTGGAGGAACAACCCTGACAGAGGATGCAAGGGATTTAGTTGAGAGATACAGGAGATTCAGAGATGAATTAGATGAAGTAATCCCGGACAGATTCAACGAAGTGTTTCGGAAATGGCGGAAAAAATAGTTTTATGCGGTAAAGGCGGTGTGGGGAAAACAACTATTGCCGCATATTTATCCAGGATATATGCCAGAAGAAACCACAGGGTGATAGCAGTTGACGCAGACTCAACCCAGAGCCTGGCCCTCTTCTATGGCATAGATGACGTGAAAACCTTAACCGAGTTCCTGAAAGACCGGGCCCTGTTCAGTAACGGACTGATAAACCTGAACCCGGATGTCAGAGACATAAGAGATAGATACTCTCTGCCAGTGGAAGAAAATCTAAGGCTGCTGGTTGTGGGAGGGATAAAATCCATGGGGAGTGGATGCATGTGCCCTGAACTATCTCTGCTGAGGGCGGTGCTGCGGGAGCTGGTGAAGGAAGAGGATGAGGTCGTGATCGTGGATATGGAGGCGGGCCTGGAGCCGATGACCCGGGGCACAATAAAGAACATTGACTTAATGATCGTTGTCGTAGAACCCTATCTCAGCTCGATAAAGATTGCGGAAAACCTCCTGACTTCCACAGAAAACCAGATTAAATCGGTTGTGGTTGCAAACAAGACACGGGATGAATCAGACCAGAAACTACT
>JAOZNG010000258.1 GCA_029933895.1 archaeon | reverse complement strand
TGCTGTGTTGCATAAATCGGAATTTTTATATGAAGGGTGTGGCATAGGTGCATCTTAGATAATGGTATGGATGGGATGCACCATGCCACGGGGATGGGATAAGAAATACAGACATAAAAGGAATTGGGTCAACTACAACGAACACCTGGTTAAGAGAGGCGAACTCTATCTCTCTCTAGACTTCCTTCAGTCATGGGACGAGGAGATTCGTAGGATGAACAGTGGAAAGAGAGGTCGTCCCTTTCTGTACCCAGATTCCTTCATACGCTTCACCGCCATTCTCTACCACGTCTTCTCTCTACCCTATCGCCAACTGGAAGGTGTTCTGAGAAGCCTCTTCAGATACTTAAAAGGGGCGAAGTCTCCCGATTATACCACTCTCTTCAGACGATTATCCACGTTGGATATCCACCTGAATCTAACGGACTTAGATGACAATATGGTGATCGCTGTTGACAGCACAGGCGTGAAGGTGACCAACAGAGGTGAATGGATCAGACACAAATGGAAGGTGAAACGTGGCTGGATCAAACTACATGTTGCCGTGGACGTGAAAAGCGGCAAGATAGTCTCTTATCGGATCACTACCGAAAAGGTTGGTGATAACGCCATGTTCAAGCCGTTGATAGAAGATGCATACCGGAACACTGGCGGAAAGAAGATAGAGAGGGTCTATGGTGATGGCGCATATGACACACGTTCTGCCTTCAACTTCATGGAGGAAAAGAACATCCAGCCTGCCATAAAGATACGTAAAACCGCAAGTACACGCTCACGTGGATCTCCATATCGGGCAAGACATGTGAGGGAGTACAAAAGAGTCGGATATGAGAAGTGGAGAGAGGAGGTAGGATATGGAAAAAGATGGCGAGTAGAATCTACCTTCTCAGCCCTTAAAAGGATATTCGGAGAAGGGGTGAGGGCTAGTAGTACGGAACAGATGTTCAGAGAGGTAGAGATGAGAATAATGATCTATAACCTGCTGCTCAGCATATAAAGCTGCCCCTCCACCTAAAACGAGGAGAGAGTGTAGCACCTACAGTAAAGAATTATGCAACACAGCA
>JAOZNG010000257.1 GCA_029933895.1 archaeon | reverse complement strand
TATATTTCCCTCACCGCTCACATGTAAATCCCAAATAGCTAGCGACCCCGCCTGATTGTTGTCATATATCGACGATAACTGCCCGGATCCGACACCCTCTATCGCATTATGGTCACCGCTTAGAAAAATACCCTCATGATCGTTATTCCACACATCCGTCCCCTTTATCCTGTTGTAATTTGATTCACTTATATGTATCCCATCACCCCCATTCCCCCACACCTCACAATCCTCTATCTCTGTGTAACTCAAATATCCCCCTTCCCCTTCCATCGCAACAGAAAGTATCCCATTATAGTTATTGTATATCTCACACTCCCTTATCCTGTGATTCTCACCGTATATCTCTATCCCACTAAAATAATTATCATGTATACTACAACTATCTATAACATGATATGAAGGAATCACACTCTGCCCACCATCGTTTACATAATTTATCACTATCCCCTTTACATTAGAGTATATCTCTAAATTTTGTAGCGTCACCTCATTGTACTCCTCTGCCGCCACTTCCGAATACACCCCCACCCCCGACCCAGTAGCCCCCGTAATCTTAAAGTTCTCTATCAATACCGGATAGGTAGTGATCTCTATCACATGAGTATCCGGCTGCGCAGAAGATATCGTAGGAGGATTCACGTTCTGCTGCAACTCCCCCACAATGTTAACCTTCTTGTTTACAACCAGATTCTCAATGTACATACCAGTGCCATATCGCACAAATATCGTGTCTCCGTCCATAACGCTCGAAGAAGAAAGCGCAGCACTTATCGTGAGAAAATCCCCCCCTCCCGTATTGTCTACAATCCAGGTGTTCCCAGCCCTTACCTCTGGTACACCCCGCAACACAAAAACACCAGCGAAAACTATCCAGAAAGTCACCAATACCACTCTACATACATTCCTCTCAGAAACCTTACTTCCATACACTAACATCACCTCGGTAGCAGTCTCGTGGAGATTATTTAGTGCAGTCCGTATATATTACTTTTCCAAAAACGGAACGTTACAAACAGCGGTTCGTTTCACCATCTCTGCCGTTTCAATTATCGTAACCCTAAGCCACTTCCA
>JAOZNG010000014.1 GCA_029933895.1 archaeon | reverse complement strand
GGATTTTTGATTTCCTTGAATTTCATCTTTCCTCTCAATCAAATTGCACAATTAAATATTTGGGATATAGTAGCTTCCTCTCCCTTTCCCTGCTCTTTTAAACAACCCCAATTCAGCCATGTGCTCTGCCTATAATCTCCTCCAGGCTGGAGTATCCCTGCTCTTTCATGAAATCCCTTAACTCATCAGTTACCTTCCTGAATACATCAACGCCCCGGTGCCATACAGCGGTTCCTATACCGACAGCGGAGGCGCCTGCCATCAGCATCTCTACTGCATCTTCCCCTGATTCAATGCCGCCAACCCCGATCACGGGGATATCAACCACATCATAAATCTCATAAACACATCTAACAGCTACAGGTTTAATGCAGGACCCAGAGAGGCCGCCGAATTTATTCGACAAAACAGGCCTGCCTGAGACAACATCAATCTTCATCCCGGGACCGAGGGTGTTTATTGCAGAGATAACATCAGCCCCCCTCCTCTCCACCTCCAAGGCGATGGCCTTGATGTCCACCACATTAGGTGTTAGTTTCACAATAAGAGGTAAATCTGTTGCATTCTTGACTGCCCGGGTTATCTTACCTGCCGTTTTGGCGCTGGAGCCGAAGGGTTTGCCGAACTCTCCCACATTAGGGCAGGATATGTTAGCCTCCAGTAAGGCGGGCTCAGCACGCGATAATAGTTCGGCCATGTAGCTGAATTCTGAGATGCTTTTACCGTAGAAGCTTGCTATCACTGGAGCATCTATGGAGTCAACTGCCTTCCTGAGCTCCATCATTGATTCCTCTGGATCGGGACATGAAAGACCTATAGCATTCAATAACCCGCAGTCCAGTTCCACCACCACAGGGTTTTCATGCCCCATCCTTTTCTCCGGGCCGATGGATTTAGTGGTTACGGCAGCTGCACCGGAGACGGATGCTCTCTTAAGGGCTGATGCAGTGACCCCAAGGACCCCTGAAGCCAATACTGTGGGGTTGTTTAATCTGACACCAGCTAACTCCGTTGAAACCTTCATCCTCGATTTAATTATTCTCTTTCTTCAATAATAACTATGAAACCAAAGATTCTCATCTCAGATAGGATACATGATAAGGCAATTGATGAAGCCAGGTTGTTTGCTGATGTTGACCTGGAATTCAATCTCACCCCAGAGGAGCTGGTAGATAAAATAAGGGACTATGAGGCATTAATCGTTCGCTCCGGGACTAAAGTCACAAGGGAGATTATAGTAAACGCCAAGAAACTCAGGATTATTGGCAGGGCAGGGGTAGGGCTTGACAATATAGACCTCGAAGCAGCTGGAGAAAAAAATATTGAGGTTGTTAACTCCCCTGAGGCTTCAACCATTTCTGTAGCTGAATTAGTCATTGGCTCGCTGATCGCGTTGATGAGAAACATACACCACGGTCATTCCTCCCTGAAAAAAGGCAGGTGGGATAGAAACAAGCTAACCGGGAACGAACTCTACGGTAAAAAAATGGGGGTTATAGGATTCGGGAGAATCGGGAGGGAGGTAGCTGACAGGGCAAGAGCCTTCGGAATGGACGTGCTGGCATTCGACCCCAACATGACAGCAGAGGATGCGAGAGAAAACAACTGCGAGTACAGGGAGCTGGATGAATTAATAAAGGAGGTTGACGTGCTTACATTACATGTGCCCTTAACAGAAAAAACCAGGGGCTTGATTGATACAGCAAGGATAGAAAGCATGAAAAAGGATGCTGTAATCATCAACGCAGCCAGAGGAGGGATAGTTAATGAAGAAGACCTATATAATGCATTAAAGAATGATACTATCAGGGGAGCAGCCGTCGATGTCTTCGAGTCAGAGCCGCCTGAGGGAAGCCCTCTCCTGAAGCTGGATAACGTAGTCCTGACACCCCACCTTGGAGCCAGCACCGAGGAAGCCCAGATTAATGCCGGAACAGTGGTGGTGGAGAAGATAAGAAACCACTTCAAGGACGCCTGATTTTTTATATATATGCTGTGTTTTCATGAAAGTGATAGAGGATATAATCAAGAAATTCGAGGATGAGGGAATAATACTCACCTCCAGAGCCCTGGGAAAAATACGCGACAACTCCATGAATCCAGAGGGGATTATAGAGAAAGCCAAGGAGAGGAATGTATGGCTTATATCCGACGAGTTCATTGTAGAGTTCATAGAGCAAAAAAAGAGGAGAGATAAGCCAGTGAAGAAGACAAAAAAAATCCCCTCCAAGGAGAGAGACAGCGAACTAAAAATAAATGAAGACCTTGATGTTACAGGAAAAAGCACCTGCGAGGGGAGGATAGAGGACTTTCTGGAATACTTCAACCATAAATACGAGAACATAAAAAGCGTTTTAAAAGAGAGGCCCTCCATGAAATCAGCGGTCCCTATCAAGTTCCTGAGGAAACAGAGCAAGGACGTTGATTTACGGTTCATTGGGATGGTATCGGATAAGAGAGAGAGCAGAAGGGGATTCAAGTTCCTTGACCTTGAGGACCCTACAGGTGAGATACGGGTTCTGGTTTCCAAGGATAACAGGGAACTGAATGAATTATTCGATAACATCCTCTTAGACGAGGTTATTGGCGTGGAGGGGAGAATGCATAATGACCTGTTCATAGCTAAATCGATATATCAGCCTGATCTGCCAGTAAACCATAAAGCTAACTCAGCTCCAGATGAAGTCTGTGCTGCCATGATATCCGACATACATGTGGGCAGCTACCTCTTCCTGGAGAAGGAATTCAAGTCATTCATTGACTGCCTTAAACTCAACGGGAACATAGAGAACAGAGACATATTCGAGAAAATAAAATACCTGCTGGTGGCCGGAGACCTCGTGGATGGGGTGGGCATCTACCCCAACCAGGAGGAGGAGTTATCTATTCCAGACATCTACAAACAATATGACTTCCTCGCCTCCCTGCTGGAGGAGGTGCCGGATCACATAGAGATAGTATTGTGCATGGGCAACCACGATGCTGTAAGGCTTTCAGAGCCCCAGACCAAACTGGATAGGGATATTGGCGCGCCATTATATGATTTACCTAACGTGCACATGTGCGGCAACCCCTCAATGATCTCAATGCATGGAGTAAAAACCCTGATATACCATGGAACATCACTTGACAGCATAATAGGCAACCTTGCTAGGTGCACCTACAGCAGACCCGAGGTGGCGATGGTAGAGTACCTCAAAAGAAGATACCTTGTACCAAGCTATGGTAGAAATAATATCGCTCCAGAAGGAAAGGACTACCTCTTCATAGATGATATACCTGACATATTCCATTCAGGTCACATTCACACAAACGGGTACATGAACTATAGAGGGGTCAGGGTTATAAACTCAGGCACCTTCCAGGCAAGGACTAGATACCAGGAGGAGCAGGGCCACATTCCAACCCCGGGGAGAGTTCCCATAATAAATCTACAAAACCATGAGGTATCCATGGTACACTTCTACGATGAGGGATGATGAATACTTTCAGGAATTAGAGGATAAGATTGAGGAGGCCTATAGAATAGCCAACAAAGCCAGGAGCAGGAACCTCGACCCCGACAGCAGAGTGGAGGCCATCCCAGCAGGCGACCTAGCTACGAGGGTGGAGGGTCTTGTAGGTCCAGAGGGTATAGCAGAGAAAATAGAGGAGATGGGCAGGGAGAACATTAAGGAGATAATAGGATACATACTCTCTGATACATCCACCGTCTCCAGGGAGGAGATGGAGAAAAAAGTGGAGCAAGCATTAAGGACTGCCTTGGCTATACTGACAGAGGGTGTTGTTGCAGCACCCATAGAGGGGATATCCAAGATTGACATCAAAAACAACCCAGACGGCTCACAGTATCTCTCAATATATTTCGCGGGACCAATAAGAAGCGCTGGGGGAACAGCCCAGGGATTGGCTGTGGTGATAGGAGACTACCTCAGGAAAAAGGTTGGTTTAGCCGAGTATAGACCCACCAACGATGAGATAGAACGCTACGTGGAGGAGATAAAGATATACAACGACAGAGTAACCCGTCTACAGTATCTCCCCAGAGATGACGACATTAGATTGATTGTCAAAAACACCTCAGTCTGCGTTGATGGTGAGCCAACAGAGAAGAGGGAGGTCTCCATACACAGGGACTTGGAGAGGGTAGATACAAACAGAATCAGGGGGGGGATTTGCTTGGTTATTGCAGAGGGTATCGCGCAA
The DNA here is from genome assembly GCA_029933895.1 of archaeon. Lineage (GTDB taxonomy): Archaea > Altiarchaeota > Altiarchaeia > IMC4 > QMZM01 > EX4484-2. The sequence continues at coordinate 11,180 of JAOZNG010000014.1, read as the reverse complement.
AAGGCTCCTAAACTGATGAGGCATGCCAAAAACCTGGGTCTTGACTGGAGCTGGCTGTCTGATATAGCGAAAGGCAAATCCGGTTTCAGGGAGGAGAGGGGGGATAAGAAGATTAAACCAATAAGCGGTTTCATGTCAGAGGTTGTGGGTGGGAGACCAATTTTCTCCGCCCCCTCAGCCAGGGGAGGATTCCGTCTCAGATACGGGAGAAACAGGATCTCAGGTATTGCCGCTAAATCCATACACCCTGCAGCAATGGTTTTGACGGATGGTTTTATCGCTACTGGAACACAGGTAAAGGTAGAACGCCCCGGGAAAGGATGCATCATCACGGAATGCGACTCAATAGAGGGTCCTCTGGTGAGGCTGAGAAACGGCTCCGTGACAAGGGTGGAAAGCGCCTCAGTTGCTAGGGAATTAAAGAAGGACCTTGATGAGATACTCTTCCTAGGGGACATGCTTGTAAGCTACGGTGATTTCCTGCAGACCAACACCAGACTCCACCCGGCCGGTTATTGTGAGGAGTGGTGGGCCCAGGAGGCAAGTAAAGCCTGTGAAGGAATAAACCTGGACGTAAGGGACCCTGACGAAGCGGTTGAGTTATCGCTGAAACACAAGATCCCGCTAAACCCCAGATACACCTTCCACTGGGAGGACATCAGTCTTGAAAAACTAGAAGTTCTAGTCGAATGGCTTCTCTCGGGGGGGATAGATTGGGGGAAGAAGGAGCTTGTGGTTGAATTAAATCCTGAAGGCAAAAAGATACTGGAGGAGCTTGGTGTGCCCCACACGATTGCAGACGAAAAAATCAGGATAAGAGAATACAAGCCCCTCCTGTATCCACTGAAGGCCTTCGACGGTAAGAACCTGGATGGAGAATCCTTCAGGAAGGCACTGGAGGATTTCAGGGGAGAAGACGTCTACGGTTTCCTGGAAAAAAACTCCCCCATAACGTTGAGGAGAAAAAGCGGCACATACATAGGCGCCAGGATGGGTCGCCCTGAGAAAGCAAAGGAGAGGAAGATGCAGCCCGCAGTTCACTCCCTCTTCCCCATAGGCAATTCCGGCGGGAAGGAGAGATCGATAAATGTTTCCTCTGAAAAAAACATGATAAATGTTGAGATTGCGAGATACTACTGCAATAAATGCCAGAGCTATGTCTACTCCAGGGTGTGCCGTAAATGTGGACACAAGACAACCCTGAAGAGAATCTGCCCCTCCTGCAACACCGAAACCGACAGGGAGACATGCCCGAGATGCAAAACAAACACCTTATCCTATGAAAAAATGGGGGTGGATATAAAGAAGCTCTGGGGGGAGGCGATCAAGAAAGCCGGTAAGGCAAGCAAGGTTAAGGGAGTTAAGGGTATGATTTCAGAGCTCAAGATTCCAGAGCCCCTAGAGAAAGGCATACTTAGGTCCAGAAATGATGTCTATGTCTTCAAGGACGGCACTATAAGGTTTGACTCAACCGACGCCCCAATGACTCACTTCAAGCCCAAGGAAATCGACACCAGCCTTGAGAAGCTCAGGGAACTGGGATACTATAGGGACTACAAGGGAAGGGAGCTTGTTGACGAGGAACAGATTCTGGAGTTAAGACCCCAGGATGTGGTCATACCCAAAAGTGGGGCTGAGTACCTCCTCAGGGTTTCTTATTTCATGGACGACCTGCTGGAGAAATTCTATGATATGGAAAGATTCTATAACCTGAATAGTGTAGATGACCTGGTGGGACACATAATCATAGGATTAGCTCCTCACACCTCCGCCGGGATAACGGGCAGGGTTATAGGATTCACCCGCGCTAATGTCTGCTTCGCCCACCCCTACTGGCACGCAGCCAAGAGACGGAATGCAGACGGAGACGAGGACGCATTTATGCTGGCACTTGATACATTAATAAACTTCTCCCGGAAATATCTCCCCGAATCCAGGGGCGGTAAAATGGACGCCCCCCTTGTTGTTACAACAATAATGGATGCCAGGGAAGTGGATGATGAAGCCCACAGGATAGAGATAGTGGAGAGATATCCCCTTGAATTCTACGAGAAGACCTGGGAGTTCGCGGAGCCGTCCGACGTTGATGTTAAAATCGCAGAGGATGTTCTTGAACGCGACCCCTTCAATAATCTCTTGTTCACGCACTCTACAGCGAATGCTACAGGCCCGGTATTGAAGTCCCAGTACCTTAGGTTGACTGACATGAACGAGAAGGTCAGCGCCCAGCTGGGCGTAGCTGAGAAAATCAGGGCCATAGACGAGAAGGTTGTGGCTGAATTAGTAATCAACTCCCACTTCCTCAGGGATACATACGGGAACCTGAGGGCGTTCAGCAGGCAGAAATTCAGGTGCGTTAACTGCAACGCATCCTATAGGAGAATTCCCTTAGGAGGTAAGTGCACGAAATGCGGCGGCAAGCTTTTGTTGACTGTGACCCGGGGAAGCGTAGAGAAGTACCTCGATACCTCCATAAAGCTGGCGGAGAAATACAACTGCGGCTCCTACATGAAGCAACGATTGATGCTTTTACGGAAGGAGATAGACAGCCTGTTCACCAACGACCTGAGCAAGCAGGTATCCCTGTCAGAGTTCATGTAGCTTCCCTATCATCTGACCACAATCTTCAGGTACATGTCTCCAGCCTTCCTGTCCTCCAGATAGAAGGAGCCTGTCTTCTGGGGGGTGAAGGGCTTGGTTCGGTTGATTTTAGGGGGCATGTACCAGTTAATCTTCAACTCCTCATTTATTAAACGATAGGCTCTTGGGTCCCTGTTCTCCAGAATCAAATCCACCTTCACACCCTTATCAAGCCCCAGCTCCTCGGGAGTGAATCTCCCGTCTACAGCCGCTATCCTGTAGGTGTTCTCGGATAGAGTTGTTGTGGTCGTGGATAGAGTGGATGAGGTGCTCCCTGTTCCGGAAGTTGGGGTGCTGGTTGAGCTAACAGTTGAAGTCGATGATGTTTCTGTTGAGGTGGTAGTCGTCTTGGTCCTGTATGTCGGCGAGGGCTGGTTAGGGTCCTCAAAGGTGCAGCCCGAAAAAAGGAAGGTGAGGAGTACCGGAGCCAAGATATAATATAAGGGTTTCATCTATAATCACCTGAACCTTAACTCACTTAAGGTAGGTCTGAGGTAGGATGTGAGGGATATCTGCGGCTCTTTAGCCTCCAGAGACTCTGGTTTATGCTCCTTGGACCTCTTCACCAGCTCTATCTTCCCGTATCTCCCAGAGGAAACCTGCAGGTCACCTCTGTATTCCTTACACCAGCCTTTCTTTACCACAACAAAGTCCCCTTCCTGGAAGAGGTCCACCTCATGATTCCAGAGGGAAAGGACGCATTCACCTGACGCGTCTCTGGCCAGGCAGGAGCAGACCTTGTTCTGGTTCCATTCCCTGACACCCTCCTTGGAGAGTATCTCTAAACCCAGCAGGGGAACAGGCCTGTTTCCCTCTAACTCATAGACTTCCATTTTTTGGGATTAAAATATAGGTGAGGCTGGAATATAAACGTTCAGGATTTTCTATTTTGTTGTTATCTGGTGTCTGCCTGAGAGGAGATGGATGCGGGAATGGGATATGCGGGACAGAAGACCTGCCCCCGCCCTCTCCATGGAGGAGGTGATGTCTATTTCCTCGAGTACTTGCCCATCAATACCGCCTTTGATATGGCGTGTTCCTCCACCCTCTCCCTGAAGTTCTCCTTCGTTAATTCCTCATCTATCTCTCTGTCTAGGGCGTAGACTGTGAAATAGTACCTGTGGGTTCCCGATGGAGGGCAGGGCCCCCCGTACTCCAGCCTCCTGAAGTCGTTTATTACCTCCCTTCCGGGGGCTTTTTTTCCTTCATTTATCTCTGAGACGTTAGCTGGGATGTTGTAGACCAGCCAGTGGATGAACTCCCCCACTGGGGCATCAGGGTCCACGCAGGTTAAGGCAAAGCTTTTGGTTTCATCAGGGTACTTACTCCACTTCAGGTGCGGGCTGATGTCCTCTCCATCGCATGTATACCTGGAGGGGATCACTCCCTCACTCTCGAAGCTGTTGCTTTCTAATTCCATACCATACACCTCCCATTTATTCAAATCCACCTCCTTCTCCTGGAGGCAGAGACTGGATAAACACGTAAACAAAACAATGAAAAAAAATAGCCTCATATTAAGATAATAGAGAAACACAAGCAAAAAAAGAGATGATCAGGTTTTAAGGTCTTCGTGGATGCTTTGGGCTGCTTTCTTGCCTGCGGCCATGGCGCTTATTACGGTAGCAGCTCCTGTGACAATGTCTCCGCCTGCATAAACCCGCTCCAGGCTGGTTCTGCCATCCGGGTCCGCCTTAATGTTCCCTCCGTCATTCAACTCCAGGTCAGGGACAGTGGAAGGCAACAATGGATTAGGTCCCTGACCGATTGCCACAACAACGGTATCAAAATCTGAAACAAAACCCGAGCCCTCCAGGGGAACAGGCCTCCTCCTCCCGGAGGAATCAGGCTCCCCCAGCTCCATCCTAACACACCTTAAACCAGACACGTTACCTTCGCCATCACCCAGGAACTCCACGGGATTAGTCAGGTAATCAAACAACACACCCTCCTCCACAGCATTCACAACCTCCTCCTGCCGGGCGGGCAACTCCTCCCTAGAGCGCCTGTAGACCACATGCACCTCCCCAGCTCCTAGCCTGAGAGCTACTCTAGCGGAATCCATGGCCACATTACCGCCGCCAACAACAGCAACCCTGGAGCCTACCTTCACGGGAGTGTCATATTCAGGAAACAAATAAGCCTTCATCAAATTCACCCTCGTCAGAAACTCATTAGCACTGTATACGCCATTAAGGTTTTCGCCAGGAATGCCCAGGAAATAAGGCAAGCCTGCTCCGGTACCAATAAAGACTGCGTCAAAATCACGCCTTAAATCGTTAAAGGATACTGTTCTGCCCACCAGATAATTAAGCCTGAACTCCACACCAAGGCGTTTGATGTAGTCTATTTCGCTGTCAACAACATCCCCTGGAAGGCGGAACTCCGGGATACCATAGCTTAAGACACCACCAGGCTTATGCAGGGACTCGAATACAACAACAGAGTAACCTTCCCTGGCTAGCTCTGAGGCACATGATAAGCCAGCTGGGCCGGAGCCGATGACAGCAACCCTTTTCCCTGTGGAGTCAGAGGTTACAGGCTTCCCATCCCTTTTCTTGTTAATCAACCAGTCACCCACGAAACGCTCCAGCCTGCCTACGGAAACAGGCTCCCTGCCTGTCTTGCTCAGAACGCAATAAATCTCGCACTGGTTCTCCTGCGGGCAAACCCTGCCGCAGACTGCGGGGAAGGAATTCCTCTCCCTTAACCTGTCAGCGGCTTTATCGAAGTCTTTCTCTTTTATGTGCTTCACAAAACCAGGTATGTCAACCCCCACCGGACAGCCCTCCACGCAGGATGGAGTCTTACAGCAGAGACACCTGGAGGCCTCCCCCACGGCATCCTCTACAGTATATCCCAAGGAAACCTCCCTGAAGTTTTTAATCCTATCCCTGGGCTTCTGCTTCCTGACCCGGGTTTTCCCTCCACCAGCCCCTCTCATTTCCCACACCTTTCCAGGTAACGTTTAAGTGAACACTCCTCCTCTCTGAGATAGAAACCATGTCTATGGAAGAGTTCATTGAAATCCACCTCATGGGCGTTGAATTCAGGACCGTCCACGCAGGCGAAACGTGTCTCACCGTTAACGGTAACCCGGCATGACCCGCACATTCCGGTGCCGTCAACCATGACCGGGTTAAGGCTTACCACAGTCTCTATACCATACTCTCTGGTTAACTCGGATACTGCAGACATCATAACCAGAGGGCCGATAGCAACAACCCTGTTCACCTCCAGGCCATCGTCTATTAAATCCCGCAACTGGTCTGTGACAAAACCCTTCCGGCCGCAGCTGCCGTCGTCTGTTGTAACGTGAAGTGAATCAGATACTCTCTCAATCCTCTCACGCCAGAACAACAATTCATCGCATCTGGCACCCAGTATAGATACCACCCTGTTTCCTTCATCGTGTAATGCCTTCGCTATTGGGTAGATAGGGGCTGCACCAATACCGCCGCCCACACATGCCACTGTACCATAGTCTCTGATCTCTGAAGGCCTGCCCAAGGGACCTAATAAATCACGTAACTCATCCCCCCCACCCAGGGATGCCAGCTCTTTCGTAGACTTACCAACCTCCTGGAATATCAATGAGATACTACCCTCATCCATGTCCACATCAGCTACGGTTAAGGGGATTCTCTCTCCTCTTTCATGGATTCTAAGGATGATGAACTGCCCCGGCCGGTAGGATTCAGCTATCCGGGGAGACTTCACCTCCAACATAATAGCTTCGCTGTGGACTCTTTCCCTGGATAGAATTTTGTTCATACCCCTCACTTGGTTATATAATTTCGATTATAATATATTAACAAGGGGGTTTAATATGACAACACTAAGGGAATACCTGGATAGCACCGGCTGTGAAGAAAAACTGAAGGACTTAATCGAGTTAGTCTCCAATCAGGCTGCTCCGATAAGGAAGGCATTTATATCCAACCAGGAATACGTGGACAGCGAAAACATCTACGGAGAGAGACAGATAGCCCTGGATAAGTGGTCCAATGAGCACCTGATTAAGACCTTCAGGGAATCAAGGCTTGTGAAGGAAGCGGCTTCAGAGGAAGAGCCTGAGGTGGTGGAGTTCCCGGATGCTGAAACCAGCTATGCTGTAACAATCGACCCCCTTGACGGGTCCTCACTTGTTCAGGTCAACCTGGCTGTTGGAACAATAGTGGGGGTATACGAGGATAGTGTGATGCAGGAGGGGAGGAATCTGAAGGCTGCTTTCTACATGCTGTATGGTCCGTTGACTGTTTTGGGTTTAACTGTCAGGGAGGGGGTTCATCTATTTGCTCTCAACGAGGAGGATGAGTACGTGATGACCAGGAGAGACGTCAGAATACCGGAAGGTAAACTGTATGCCAGCGGGGCATTGAAGAGGGACTGGTTTCCAGAGCATCAGAGATTCATAGAATACCTCGAGAAGGAAGGCTACAAGCTGAGGTACTCAGGCTCATTTGTAGCAGACGTCCACCAGTACATTAAATACGGAGGCGTATTCTCCTACCCCGCTTACAGGGGCAGAGAGACAGGTAAACTAAGACTGCTGTTTGAGGCTAACCCCATGGGCTTTATTGTTGACGAGGCAGGTGGTAGGATAAGTAATGGGAAAAGAAACCTGCTTGAAACCAAACCCGAGAAACTCGATCACAGAGTGCCACTCTATGTTGGTAGCAGGGATGTGATAGAAAAAATGGAGAAAGAATTTAATATAGAGGTGTAAAAAAATGACGGCATATAAACCACTTTCAGGTAAAAAACTTTTTAGACCATTGATTGATAAAGACTGTATCGTTATGGCAGCAAACACCCGCTACATTCCCGGAGTGGCTAAGGGCATACTGAGGGCTGCGAAAGACACCAACAGCCCGGTTTTGAGTGAAATAGCCCGCTCAGAAAGCGACCTCAATGGGGGGTACACGGGATACACTCCAACAGAATTCGCTGGAAAAATAATGGAGGTAGCAGACGAGGTAGGCCTCGATAAATGGGTCCTCCACGCAGACCATATATCCGTCAAGGAAGGCGACAGAGAAACCATCGAGGGAACGAAGGATCTGGTGAAGTCACAGATTAAGGCAGGCTTCACGTCTTTCGCAATAGACGCATCCCACATCTTCAACTTTGAGGGAGAAACAGTGAGGGAGGAATTACAGGGCAACCTTGATGCTACAATCGAGATAGCTAAATTCATATCAAGCGAGATGGAGAAGAGAGGCGGGGACTCCTATGGCCTGGAGGTTGAAGTAGGTGAAGTCGGCAGGAAAGACGAGAAAGGGTTTATCCTCACAAGCCCCGAGCAGGCGACCACCTTCATATCAGAGCTTAACAATGCAGGAGTGGAGCCAGACCTTCTGGCTACAGCCAACGGCTCCACCCATGGAAACATATATGATGAGAGGGGAGTGAGGATAGAGCAGGTCTCCATCGACATAGAGAGAACGAAGAAGATAGCTAAAGCCCTGCGAGAGATGGGCTCACATGTCAGGATAGCACAGCATGGGATAACTGGAACACCGCTGCACTTGATTGCCACAGAGTTCCCCAGAGGTGATGTGATAAAGGGTAATGTTGGAACGTTCTGGCAGAACATTGTCTGGGATATACTGAAGGTTTACGAGATAGACCTCTATGAGAGGATAGAGAGATGGGTTCTGGAAGAATACGAGGGCAAGGGTAAAAGCAACGAGGAAATCTTTGGGAAAAACTCCAAATATGCCTTCAAGGAATTCTTTGATGAGATGCACGGCATAGACAATAAAGCGGTTAAGGCAATGGAGGCGCAGGCTTACGCGAGCGCGTTGATGTTCTATAAGGCATTCAACAGCATAGGGAAGGCAGACTACATAGAACTATGACGGAAAACGCGTACCTGCAGGTGAAAAAGGCTTCCAGGGGCTATAAACCTGCCTGGAGAGGGATGGTGGAATCACTGTCTATGGAGGTGACAGGAGCATCTCCCTCAGAGCTGAGGTATATGCTGGCTGGGGGTGTACACCACCCCAGGGGGGGAATAAAAAGGATTGAGGTACTGCAGCACACCATTGGATTTTCCCTGATACTCACAGGTTTATGCTTCACCTTTCTGGGGGCTTATATCTACCTCTCTGCATGAGTTCTTTTTTCATCTCTTCGATTAAATAAGCTAGCGATGATTACTCTCAGCGAGGCAGAAGAGATAAGGGAGCAATTCAAGCCAGCCTTTGCAGGATACCTGACCGACGGAGACATCTCAGACAGGGACGTGTTAGCTACTTTACTGGATTTAAGCGTCAGGGGATACATAAAGCTGGATATGGAAAGGAAAGGTGGGCAGTATGAAGTCAAAAAAGTCATCAAGGGAGAGGAATCCACCAAAGGGCTTCTGCCCTTCGAGAAGGAATTCCTGGATGTCCTTTTCCTAGGAGGTGACGAGTTAATTGTATATGATGTCCAATCCCTCTTTTACACGGGAAGTCTTCATAACATAATCGAAGAAAACCTTGCATCTCTTGCAGAAAACGAAATCATAAAATCCGAGCTCGAATTCAAGACACCAGAGGGGAAAACAACAGGACTCATATGGAAAGAAAAACCGATAAAGACTGTTGAGGAATTAAGAAGATATAAATCTGTTATGGGAAGAGGTAGCGTTATAGTTATAGTACTACTATTATTCGGAATTTATGTCTTGTATCAAAAATCATCAATAGAACCAATGGGTGCATCCGATTTTCTTATCGCAATAGTATTGATTATTACAATAGAGGGGCTTTTTTATATCCACTACATTTATTGGTCAAGGCGTCAGAAGAAGATGAAGACTATTCTCCACGTCGAGTTCGGTGATGCTGTGCCTTTCTCGAAGAAGAAATATGAGGAACTGTTCGAGTTCATACAGGAATACCTCCTCAAGGAACAACGCATCTACAACGAATTCATGCCCTTCGCAGTAGCCTTCGGACTAGACACCTCCTGGAACAAGTCATTCAGGGATACCGGGGGAGGCAGTAATCAGCTCAGGGTAAACTAAAAAAAATATCTCAATTACTCGGCATATAAAAGGAACTAAATGATAATTACTTGATACACGCAAAATGGATGTTGCGGGCATAGAAGGCTACACACTTCTTCTGGACATAGGATACGTAATCCTCTCAGCAACAATACTGGCAATCATAGCACGGTTGCTGCGGCAGCCCCTCATCGTGGCCTACGTGCTTGCAGGGATAATAATCGGGCCCTACGGCATGGGCTTGATAACAGAAAAGGAAGTAATCAATGCCCTGGCAGAATTCGGAATAGCTCTGCTGTTGTTCATGGTCGGACTGGAGCTGGATTTCCGCAGACTCAGGGATGTTGGGAAAGTCTCCCTCACCTGCGGGCTGGGGCAGATAAGCATAACCTTCATCGCAGGATTCCTGTTGGTGAAATACCTGTTGATGAACATGACAGGCTACAGTGACCTATGGGCTTTCTATGTGGCCTTTGCATTAACCATAAGCAGCACCATGATTGTGGTGAAACTCCTCTCTGACATGAACGAGCTGGACACCCTCCACGGGAAGATTGTTTTGGGAACGCTGCTGGTGCAGGACGTCGTCTCCATAATAGTGCTCGCATCTCTCTCCTCACTAGACGGTTTCTCTCCAGTAAACGTTATAGGCCCCATGCTCAACGGAATAGCCCTGGTAAGCATAGCTGTTATCTCAGCCAGATACGTTGGCCCACCCATAATGCGTTATGTAGCGAAGTCTACAGAGACACTCTTCCTTTTTGCTTTATCATGGTGTTTGATATTTTCATTCATCTCCCTGGAGATGGGATTCGAGACCGTAACCATAGGAGCCTTCCTTGGGGGGATGTCTCTAGCGATATTCCCATACAACCTGGAGGTAATAGGGAGGGTTAAGTCCCTCAGGGATTTCTTCGCCACCATATTCTTTGTGTCCCTGGGGATGCAGATAACATTCGACCCCAAACTCCTTCCACTAGGATTAATTCTCTCTGCTTTCGTCTTGTTCGGAAACGTTGTCATAGTCATGTTGATAAACCTCTTCTCAGGTTTCAGGAAGAGGACCTCGTTCCTCACCGCCATCTCCCTGGCCCAGATAAGCGAGTTCTCCCTGATAATCGTAAAAAACGGGGTCATCCTGGACCATATACCTGAGAGTATGCTTTCGCTGGTTACAATAATTGCAGTGGTGACCATAACAGTGAGCTCCTACTTCATCGTGCACGGGGCCGGGTTTTACAAGAGAATGATTCCCTTCCTCAACCCTGTGGAGAGATTAGGATACCGGAAGATAAGGGAGCTGGAGAAGATACCGAAGAAATCCAAGAACCACATCATATTATGCGGGTGCCACAGGATGGGTAGAATCATACTGGAAACCATCAAGGAAATGAAGAAAAACTACCTGGTGGTGGACATCAACCCCGAGGTGGTGAAGCAACTGATCGATAACGGAGTACCCTGTATCTACGGAGACGTCGGCGACAAAGAGATACTGGAGAGAATTGATTTAGGGGATGCTGAGATTGTTATCTCGACC
>JAOZNG010000013.1:1566-15432 GCA_029933895.1 archaeon | reverse complement strand
GTAAAAATCTTAGTCTAGGGAGATTACACCGCTTGCGTCAAAGACTGCGTTCAGGGTGGCGATGGATGCGGCATCCAGTATCTCCTCCAGCGGGAAGTCGCTCTTGATTCTTACGGTATAGAGCACGTCAGTTAGACCAGCATCCTCCAACACATCCTCAACCCTGCCCTTAACCTCCGAGAGAAAAGACCTCTCAAAGCTTAACTCACTTAAAACAGCCAGCTGCCTGAAACCCTCCCCCGAGGCAGTCGGAATCAGGGAAACCTCCACCACATCGTTATCATCAGAACCCAGGCCGGAGCCGGATAAAGTCATACCCGACTCACGCCACTCAAGGATGCTGATGTTCTCCACACCAATACTGGAGAGATGGCTCCTGATTTCATCCAGCCTATCGCTTCTCACCCTGAAAACAACCTCCCGCCCAATAAGGGAGGAATGGATAACCCCCTCCTTCGGAAGGTCCCGGAACAAGGCCTCACTGCTTCCATGGAAGCTTCCAGATAAAGCAACAGTATGTTTCATTTTCTGATAGATATATGTTGTCTTCCATGGATAAATATGCACTACTACCGGGACTACAAAATAAAGACAATCCGGGATGTGTACAGGCCCGCAGAGGATTCGCTTCTTTTAGCAGACAACCAGCTCGTGAAGGAAGGAGACACCGTTCTGGACATGGGCACCGGGACAGGGATTCAGGCAATAATCGCCTCAGAGAAGGCATCCCATGTACTGGCAGTGGACGTGAACCCCCTGGCATTAAAGCTGGCGGAAGAGAACACCAGATTAAACAACATAGGGAATATAGAACTCAGGGAAAGCAATCTATTCAGGGACCTAAAGAAAAAAGAAAAATTCAACATCATATTATTCAACCCACCCTATCTGCCGGTTAAGGGAAAAAACATGCTAGAAAAGGCGTGGAGTGGTGGAGAGATGGGGAGAGAGGTGATAGATGACTTCATCTGTGAATTCAAAGCCTACCTGAAGTCAGAGGGTGGAATGCAGTTGGTGGTTTCATCACTCAACAATCCGGGGGAGATCATGGAGGAATTAAGAGAGCATGGGTTGAGTGTTGAAGTAACAGCAGAACAAAAAATATCTTTCGAGAAACTGCTTCTATTATCATGTTTTAAGCACGGAAACAAATAATTATTTAAAGGTGGTTGAAAAAAGATGAAAACAAAAACAATGTGCTGGATGATCATAGTCTTTCTGGTCTACGGTGTGTCCGCCGTGGAGGAGGGGATAAAAACAGCGTGCGTGTACGAAACAAACGGTCCCCATATAGAGGTGGTGAAGGCGGCTGATCTAGATAATGACGGCATACCTGAAGTCTTCGCCGGCTCAAGCAGCGGCGTAGTATACAATCTGAAACTAAAAGACTGTGATGGTCAATGGACGGCTGCCTGGCAGTTCATCGGAGCGGAGGATGAGATAACAGACCTTGAAGTCATGGACTTCGACAGGGACGGCGAGAAGGATGTCCTGGTAACCTCCCTGGATGGAGACAGATATCTCCATGTTCTGGGGCCTGACGCCACAGTGAAATATAAGCCGAAGGAAGCCATGGACTCGGTATACTCGCTGGATGCGGGAGACTTCGATGGGGATGGGGTAAACGAGATACTGCTTGCTGGTAAACATGGAAAAATCTATCTGCTGGAGCAGATTGAATCCCCCTGGAACCTGAGGCTTGGCATAAAGTGGACGGCAGAATTAGACAACCCAGCATACTACGTGAAGGCAGTAGACATTGACTCAGACCCTGAGATGGAGATAATAGCATTAACAAACGATCAGGGGAAGAAAGCAACACTATATGTCCTGGATTCAAAGGGAGAAACAGAATGGAGTTATGAGGTAAACAAGGGAGTCTATCAGGCAAACGACTACAGTGTAAGCATAGCTGACATAGACAACAATGGAGGGAAAGAGATTCTGGTGGCGGCATACGACAATAAACTAATCGCACTAAACAACCAAGGAAACGAGATATGGAGCTATGAAACAGAGCGGATGGCCTCATCAGTCAATGTAGAGGATTTAGACAACGACGGCAGGAAAGAGATAATCTTCAGCTCCTACCCGAAACTGTACGTTGTAGACTCAGGCGGCGTGAAAAAATGGGAGTCAGTGATAGATAGCACGATACTCTGTATTGAAACAGCGGATTTGAACAAAGACAACATCAAAGAGATCATCACAGGCAGTGTTAAATCCATACAGGTGTTCAACTCAGATGGAGACAACATGGCTGGCTGGCTGTATACCATCCTAGAAAAACAGAAAGAAATAAACGCCCGGATGATTGCTTTAGGAGACTTTGACTCAGACGGTAGTGTGGAAATAGCATCTGGTTTCGGCTGGCAGGAGGCCAGACTGGACCACAACTACGATCAGGGAGAGCTGCGGGTTTTTGATGTGGATATCCCGGCAGGTTCTACAACGACTACAATAACAACAGCCACAACAACCCTCATGGAATCAACAACCTCAACCATTAAGATAACAACAACCTCACTAAAACCGGTGTCGTCAACAATCTCTACAACAACCACCACCCAGGCAGAGGAGGGTGGCGGAATAGAGATGATGCTGTTGTTGATTATTGGAGGTGTTTTGTTGATTCTCTTGGTTTCAGCGATAGTTGGTGTAGCCGTGTTTCTAAAACTCAGGTCAGGGAAGAAAAAAGAGAGTTCAGGAGATAAAGAAAAGGAGTCAGTGGAGAAGGTGCTGGATGATGTGGAAGAGGCGTTAGGTGAGATGGAATAGAATGGGGATGTAAAAGTGAGCGATGAAACAAAAAAACTGGTTGAGGCGGCGTTGTTTATAGCAGGAAGACCTCTCAGTGTGGAGGATATCGCATCAGCGTGTAATTCAGGCAACCCCGGCTCCATTAGACAATACATTAAGGAGCTGCGTGAGGAGTACTCCAGCCGTGATACTGCCATCAAGGTGGAGGAGGTTTCAGATGGTTACCTGATGACACTAGAGGCTGGCGTAGAGAAACAGATACTCCACCTCGCGCCCGAGAAAGAAATCTCTTCCGCGGCATTGAAGACCCTAGCGCTGATAGCCCACCAACAGCCCATCAAACAGTCAGAGGTGGTCAAGATCAGGGGAAATAGAGCCTACCGGTACATCAAGGAACTCAGGGAACAGGATTTCATAGAAACGAAAAAACATGGCCGCACACGGCTTTTATCAACCACCCCCCGATTCAGCGAATACTTCACCATAAAAGACTTGGGGGAGGTTAAAGAGATCTAGTATTTATCGATTCAACTGAATATTTAAGAAAAGGGAGGTGAAAAAAATGCTTGAATTAGTTATGGGTTTAATTATCTTGTTGGTTCTGGTTTTTGCCGCAGTCTTTGTCTACTACTATAACCGGATAGTTGTGTTAGGGAACAGAATAGACAACGCCTGGTCCCAGATAGATGTCCAGCTCAGGAAGAGAGCTGACCTCGTCCCCAACCTGATGAAGACTGTGGAGGCATACATGAAGCATGAGCAGAAAGTCCTTATACAGGTAACAGAGGCTAGAGCATCGTTGGTTAAAGCAAAGGGGATTGAGGAGAGGGCAAAAGCAGGCAACATGTTGCAGGATACATTGAAGACCTTGTTTGCTGTTGCAGAGAACTACCCTGATTTGAAGGCTAACCAGAATTTTATGAAGTTCCAGGAGGAATTATCCGACATAGAAGATAAGATAGCATACACGAGACAGTTCTACAATGACTCTGTCTTGTTCTACAACAACACAGTAACAACCATACCTGGCATGTGGTTCGCCTCCTTCATGGCCAGAAGAGAGAAACCATACCTGGAGACGCCAGCAGAAAAGAGAGAGGTACCTGAGGTTGAATTCAACGTATGAGTATGGAAAAGATAAGCTTCTTCGACCAGATAAACAGGAACAAGAGGAACTCATGGATTCTGGTAGCGTCCATATTCCTGGTCATCGTAGTGTTCTCGTGGGTTATCGCTCAGATATACGATCCAGGGTTCACCTTCATCTTCTTGATTTTTGGGATAATATTCTCTCTCGTGTACACCGTTGGAACATACCAGTACTCTGACCAGATAGCTCTGAGGTCTGTGAAAGCCCATGAAGCCTCTGGGGAGAGATACAGGCACCTCAGGAATCAGGTGGAAGGCCTTGCTCTGGGATCTGGTATGCCGGTACCAAGGGTTTATGTCATGCCCTCCCCCGACATCAACGCTTTCGCCACAGGTAAAGATCCGGAGCATTCCGTGATATGTGTAACGGAAGGCACCCTAGAGAAGCTGAGCGACAGGGAACTTGAAGCGGTTTTAGCGCATGAGATGACCCACATCAGAAACTACGACATACGTTTTGTTACATTGATTGCTGTGATGGTGGGGATAATCTCCATAATAAGCGAGATATTTCTGAGGAGCATGTGGTTTGGTGGAAGAAACAGGGGCAAGGGTGGAGGGAACGCAGTCTTTCTCATACTGGGAATAATCCTTGCAATACTGGCTCCCCTGATCGTCAGGGTTGTGCAGCTCGCAATCTCCCGTAGGAGGGAGTATATGGCGGATGCGGGCGCGGTTCAGCTTACTAGGACAACAAGCGGTATGATTTCAGCCCTTGAGAAGATTAAGGCAAACTATGAGCAGGGACCCAAGACCAAAGTTAATGCAGCTATAGCGCCAATGTTTCTCGCTGACCCGGTAAAAAAGAGGTTCAGCAACATCTTCAATACGCACCCACCCATCGATGACCGGATAGAAATGCTCAGAAGAATGTGATTCTAAAATGTTTATCGATGCACACTGTCACTTACACTTCCCGCAGTTCAACAGGGACAGGGATGAGGTCATAAGCAGGGCATTGGATGCTAACGTGGTTATGATAAACTCTGCGGTCAGCCCTGACGGGATCAGCTCAACCCTTGAGTTAAGTGAAGAATACGATGGAGTGTATGCAACACTCGGATTATCTCCACAAGAACTGGATGATTCCGTGGTGGATGAGACCATAGAGCTGATAAAGGAAAACAGGAACGGGATTGTTGCAGTAGGAGAGGTGGGCTTAGACTACCACTGGGTTAAAGACAGAGAGAGCAGAGAGAGGGAGAAAATAAACTTCAAAAGATTCATCCAGTTAGCTGACGGATTAAACAAGCCCCTAGTGATACACTCCCGGGATGCTGAGAGCGATGTCCTGGATATGCTGGGGCAATGGGATATGGATGTGATGCTTCACTGTTTCAGCGGCACCATAAAGGAGGTGAAGGAGGCGGTATCCAGAGAGTATCTGGTCTCCATCCCCGCCTCCATACTTCACTCGAAGCAGAAACAAAAAATCGCCAGAGAAACACCCCTGGAGCTGACTGTGCTGGAAACTGATTCACCCTTCCTCGCCCCGAAACCCGGAGCCAGGAACGAGCCATTGAACGTGAAAAAGGTAGCTGAGAAGATAGCCGAAATAAAGGGCATGGACATGGAGGTGGTGGAGATGGTGTCCACAGAAAACGCCAAGGAATTCTTCGGGCTCGGGTTTTAATATACGCCTTATAAATAATGTGATACAATGGAAAAGATGACCTACTCCCGGGCTGGAGTTAACATAGACAGGGAAGAGCAGGCTATCAAGGACATAACAAGACTTCTCGAGAAGACCTTCAGGTTCAGGAATGGGAGGACAGGTGCTGTCATGCAGGGAATCGGCTCCTTCGCCAACCTCATAGATATAGGAGACTACGCTCTTGGAATGTGTACCGATGGTGTAGGCTCCAAGGTTCTGGTAGCCCAGGAGCTGGGAATACATGACACCATAGGGGTTGACTTGGTGGCCATGAACGTGAACGACCTGATCTGCCTGGGGGCAGAGCCCATAGCCCTAGTAGACTACCTGGCAACGGAAAAAATAGACCCCAAGACAATAAAGGAGATAATGCACGGTATCTATGAAGGAGCTAAACAGGCTGAAATCGCTGTAGTAGGTGGGGAACTGGCAACACTACCAGACATAATAAAGGGCGTCGATGGCAGAGGATTTGATTTAGCTGGCACAGCAATAGGCCTTGTGAAGAAGGATGGGATTATAACAGGAGAAGAGATTACTCCAGGAGACGTGGTTTTGGGATTCAGGAGTTCCGGAATACACTCCAATGGTTTGACTTTGGCAAGGAAGGTCCTGTCCAAGAGCATGTGGATGGAACTTCTAACCCCTACAAGGATATACGTCAAACCCGTTCTTGAATTAATCAATAACTTCGAGGTCCACGGGATGGTGAACATAACAGGGGGTGGTTTCAGGAACCTCCTGAGGGTTACAGACCATGGCTTCATCCTAGATAAGCTGCCTGAGAAACCCATCATATTCAAGAACATACAGGAACAAAGCAATACCTCAGATGCTGAGATGTACAAGACGTTCAACATGGGAATCGGTTTCTGCGTTATAACATCCAGCGAGGAGGGGGAGATAATCAGGACGGAATACGGGGGCAAGACGGGGCTGAGGGAGATCGGCCGGGTGGTGGATGAGAGGCGGGTGGAGTTAAGGCTGAACAACGAGAAGATAGTGCTTTAATTAATATCTTTTCCATTCCAATATCATCTTATTCGGTGGTTAAGATGCCTATACCTGAAGTTTCCAAGATATGGATGGATGGGGAATTAGTTGACTGGAAGAAAGCGAGGATTCATATACTAACTCATGCATTACACTACGGCTCTGGGGTGTTTGAGGGAATAAGGTGCTATAAAACAGAGAAAGGTCCGGCTGCCTTCAGGTTGAGGGAGCACATGGAGAGGCTTCACCGGTCAGCTAAGCTTTACAGGATGAAACTCCCCTACAGCGTGGATGAGCTTATGAAGGCAACAGGGAATGTTATTGAAGCCAATAAACTTGAGGAATGCTATATACGGCCTATAGCCTACCGCGGCTACGGAGAGATGGGTTTGAATCCGCTGGAGGCTCCTGTTAATGTTTCCATCGCGGTGTGGCCATGGGGCACATACCTGGGAGAGGAGGGATTAGAGAATGGTATAAAAACAACCATATCATCCTTCACCAGGATTCAGCCTAATGCCATACCGGTATCAGCGAAAGCCACTGGACAGTATATCAACTCCATTCTGGCGAAGATAGAGGCCTTTGACTCAGGTTTCGATGAGGCAGTAATGCTCGACTCCAGGGGATTTCTCTCCGAGGGTCCTGGAGAAAACCTGTTTATAGTAAGGGGTGATATCATTTACACAACCCCAGAGTATGCCAGCATCCTGCCAGGAATAACAAGAGACAGCGTCATCACCATAGCAGTGGACCTGGGTTTCGAGGTCAGGGAGACGGATTTGACCAGGGAGATGCTCTACACGGCGGATGAGGCGTTTTTCACCGGAACAGCTGCGGAGCTGACTCCCATAAGAGAGGTGGACTGCTGGGAGATAGAGAAACCCTGGCCTGTGACAAAAAAACTCCAAAAAATTTTCTTTAACACAGTTAAGGGAAGGGAGGAAAAATACGGGAGATGGCTGGACTACATTTAATTTTTTAATAAACACTCCAAATTTATGATTGAGGATAGAATGTTTGCAAGTCACTATGTGATAAATCACATATATATCATCTTCAGGAAGGGTGATCTGGAGGGTACAAAAGAGCTTTTTGAAAAATTCACCCACAGATACTCAGGAGACAATGAACTAGCCGCCCTATATGAGAGATTTATAAAGGCAAGCAGGGAAAAAAACAAGGAAGAATTATCTGAGGTGAAAAAAGACCTCAAGACCCTGCTAAACAGCAGGAAATTCAAGGAGACATCGGGCGGTGTTTCACCAACATCCGGGATGAAGAGCAGGAGACCGGGAATAGACTCCTGGATCAAACTAATTTAATATATAATCCTATGGTGTGTAAAAATGAAGGCAAGGGATATTATGACAACAGGAGTTATATCGATAAATAGAGACGCCAGCGTAGAGAATGCTATGAAAAAAATGTTTGAGAGAAGAGTTACATCCCTTATCGTGGAAAAAAAGAGAAAGGGAGACAATGTTGGCATCGTAACAAGGAAGGATATAATAAACGCGGTGATAGCGGAAAACAGGGACCCAGAGAGGATAAAGGTCGAGGACATAATGTCTGAGCCACTGCTTTCTGTTTCACCTGATTTCTCAATAGAAAACCTGTCCAGGTTGATGGCCAAAACCAACCTGAGAAGGTTTCCTGTGGTGGAGGATGATAAGATAGTGGGTTTGGTGTCCAACAGCGATATAATACGGGCTGTAACCATAGAATACATGGAATAGCCCTCCATATCATGAAAAGATTCAATCCTCGGCCACGGCCTCAATTACCCTGATCAGGTCCTGCACAAACTCCTTGTCAGCTGGGAAGCCGACACCCTTCTGATACCTTTTCTCACCCTCTGGGGTATAGTACCCCTTGGATATGTTCATGAATACATTCTCGTCTGGAAGAGCCTTCTTTCTGGAGACCTCAAGAAACTTGTTTCTCCTGTACTCAATGTTCTCGCTTTTTATTGTCTCATATTCCATCTTTCTCACTCCTGTAATTGGATATAAATAAATATGTGGTAGTATAATATATAAATAAAAAGGGTTGGATATTGCATGAGAGTCAGGTTGAAAAGGAAAGCACAGGTTTCACTGGAATATATGGTGGTATTGGGGATATCCCTGGCTATTGTTGTATCCATGTTGCTGGTTGTGAACAACATGATTAATGCATCCAGCACCAAGATCAGCATAAGCTCTGCATATACTGCAATGGAGGGTGTGAGGGAGGCATCTGACTTCATCTACGTGACCGGTCATCCCTCCAAGATACAGAAGACTGTATTCATCCCCAAGAGTGTTGTGGAAGTTAATATCTCAGGGCGGCTGGTCAGGTTCAGGGTTGAGCTAGCGTCCAACATTGGAAGCTCCTACACAGACGTCTATGCCGTAACCAAAGGCACCATGAGAGGTAGAATCTGCTCCCGACCCTGTCATGAGGGAAACTACAGACTGGTGTTCGAGTCCATAGACCCCCACCTGGGTTTAGAGGACGTGAACATAACAAGAGCTTCTTAGAGGGATTTATTTAGCCATCATAACCCTCAGGCGGTCGCCGGCGTTCTCCGCGTGGTCTGCTATTCTGCCCAGTTTACCAGCAAGATCCTTCAGGTAGCATGCCTTAAACTGGAGTGTTTCCTCGTTTGCATATATGCTCTTCACCAGATTAATGCCTATTCTGTCGGCCTCCCATTCTTTTTCATCAACCTTGTGCACAATCTTCAGTATCTCCTCCGTCTTCACCCTGCTGAACGATGACTCCAGCAGCTCATCAATCTCTAATGCAGCTATCTCCAATGCATCAACGGATTCAACAACCTTCTCTGTTAATTTAATAAAGTTTTCCTTGATTTCCTGGGGCATACCCCTCACTCTCCGGAAGGTCATTATCACGCCAACATCCTCTGCTGCGTCGGCCATAGCATCCTGTTCCTTGAGGAAACGGAGGAGGTCTCCCCTGTCCAGAGGCATCAATATACCCCTAGGCATGTGCTCGCGTATATCATTTTTTATTATGTCGCATTCATGCTCCAGATTTGATATGTCCCTGGCGAGCTCCTCCACTCTCTCAAAGTCTTCATTGCAGAAGGCTTCCACAGCAGGCGTTAACAGGTCCACGGTTTCCTTCACCTTCTTTATGTGCATGTGCAACGGCTTAAAGGGTGATCTACCGAAAACCTTCAGTATTGGTGGTATGTATGGCATTTTCATCTATATAAATTACAATTATATATCGTTATTGTGTTATAAAATATGGATTAAGACCTCGTATATCACCATCGTGAACAATGCAGCTGATGGTATGGTAGCAATCCATGAAATTATAATGTTTCTCACCACGTTAAGGTTTAAGGCATTTATCCCTCTAGCGAAACCTACCCCTATAACCGATCCAACCACCACGTGTGATGTTGAAATAGGCAGTCCCAGTAGAGAGCAACCTAACACGGTGGTTGCTGTGCTGAATTCTGCAGCGAACCCCCTCGTTGGTGTTATCTCTGTAATCCTCTCCCCGATAGTCTCCATAACCCTGTGGCCCCATGTGGTGATACCCACGGCAATACCCATTCCTCCAAAGGCAAGCATCCAGAGGGGAACTGAAACAGAGTGCTGCAGAATACCTGAAGTCAAGCCGTTAGCAATGCCTTCTGTCACGTGGTATACGGCTGCGACAGGTCCTATGGCGTTAGCGACGTCATTGGAGCCGTGGGCGAAGGCTACACAGCAGGCAGATAAAACCTGGAGGTAACCGAATAAATTCTCTGCTGCGTAATAAGGGTCTCTCCCAACTCTATGATAGTACCCCAACAAAACCCTGCTAGCTAAACCTGCAAACAAACTCACCAACACGACAATAGCCAGCATCTCCATCCCACCAAGGCTCATGTGAACTCCATTATATAGTATCGCAAAAGAAAGCACCATAAACACCATCGAGACCATGAAAGGGAAAACCTTCTTCGCTGAATCAAAGGGGTGCTTTGAGTCAAGAACAGAGTTCTTTATCAGATTAAAAAGGATGAAAGCAATCAGACCCCCTGTTATCGGCGAAACCACCCAGCTCAGGGTTATGCTCAACAACCTGGAGTAGTTAACCACTGACAGCCCTGAAGAAATCAACCCGAAGCCTATTACGGCGCCTACAATAGAGTGTGTTGTGGAGATGGGAAGCCTCATTTTGGTTGCTATAGTAACCCAGACTCCTGCGGAGATTATAACAGAAAACATGCCGTAAACGAAAACCTCCGGGTTTCCAGTGAAAGCAGTAGGGTTTATAATACCCTTCCTTATGGTTTCAGTTACATGGTTTCCAACCAGGATAGCCCCTATAATATTCAGTATAGACGCGAAAAAAACAGCCTGTTTGACTGTTAACACCCTGCTGCCTATGGAGGTGCCCATGGAATTAGCGACATCGTTTGCGCCAATATTCCATGCCATATAGAAACCGGCAATACTCGTCAACAGGAGAAGTATTGCTGTATCCACTATATCACCTACCTCTCTATCATCTCGTGTGGTTTCCCTCCAGGGATCATCATGGGGAGCACGTGCTCGTCGGGGTCTATTTGGAAGTCCAGTACATATGGGATGTCAGCTTTCAGCGCTTCCCTGAATGCGTCACCTATCTCGGAGGGTTTCTCTATCCTGATACCTCCTGCGTTAAAGGATTCCGCGTATTTCACGAAGTCTGGAACATCACCCAGGGAGGTATGGCTTCTTCTTTTCTCATAGAACAAATCCTGCCATTGTTTCACCATCCCCAGATACCTGTTATTCAGTAATGCCACAATAACAGGTATGTCCTCCTCCACGCAGGTTGCTAGGTCATTCCCTGTCATGAGGAAGCTGCCGTCGGAGGCTACGTCAATAACCCTGTAGCCTGGTTTAGCTACCTTGGCGCCTATGGCAAACGGGAATCCAGAGCCCATGGTGCCCAAACCCCCGGAAGAGATAAAAGTCCTCGGATGCTTCATGTTCAGGTAGTGGGCGGCCCACATCTGGCACTGCCCCACCTCCGTGGTTATGATGGTCCTGTCATCAATCAACCTGTTGATTTCCTTCATGACACTCTGTTGTTTAATCGGCGTGCTGTCATAGTCGTATACTGGAGCATGCTCCCTCTTGTATTCCCTTATCCTCCTCACCCATTCAGTCTTTTTTTTCGTCTTCAACTTACCTACTGTCTCAACTATGTTCTTTAAAACCAGCTTCGCGTCCCCTACAAGGGGGATGTCGACATCAATGTTTTTCCCTATCTCCGAGGGGTCGATGTCTATATGGATTACTAGGGCTTCTGGAGCGAAATATTCTATTCCCCCCGTGATCCTGTCACTGAATCTGCACCCTACGCCAAGCAATACATCGCATTCAGAGATAGCCAGATTAGCTGCTTTCCTCCCGTGCATGCCAGTCATCCCCAGAGACAGGGGGTGGTCTTCCGGGAAACACCCCTTACTCATCAAGGTAGATGCCACTGGGATATTCAGGGATGCGCTTAATTTCATGACCTCGGGGCTGGCGCCTGCTATAGCAACACCCCCCCCAATCAACATAACAGGCCTCTCAGCGGTTATCAATGCCTTGGATATCTGCTTAATCTGTCTAGCATGTCCCCCACCCTTCATTTCTCTATAACCGGGTAGCCTTAACTCCCTGGGGTATCTGAATTTCTTCTTAAGCCTGCTCTGCTGTATATCCTTAGGTAAATCAACCAATACAGGTCCAGGTCTCCTAGTCCCTGCTATCTTGAAGGCGGCCTTTATTGTCTCAGGTATATCATCTGAGTCTGTTATCTGGAAATTGTGCTTGGTTATGGGCATAGTTATACCGATAATGTCAGTCTCCTGGAAGGCGTCGTTTCCTATCAGGGGATTTGGGACCTGGCCCGTGAAAGCTACAATGGGCGCAGAGTCAAGGTGGGCGTCTGCTATACCAGTCACCAGGTTAGTTGCTCCCGGGCCGGATGTTGCCATACACACCCCAACCCTGCCTGAAACCCTGGCGTAGGCCTCCGCTGCGTGAGCAGCACACTGCTCATGCCTCATCAATATGTGTCTGGGTCCCCTGTCATAGAGAACGTCATAGACCTCCATGATAGACCCTCCAAGGATTCCGAACATGTGTTCAACTCCCTCCTCCTCCAGGCTCCTTACGATAGCTTCAGCTCCTTTCACTTCAACCACTTGCTTATATCTATTTATAAATAAGCGATTAAAAACCCTATATCCTCCTGAACACGTAAACCCTCCTAGTAAGACTCTTGTGGATGTATATCTCGAACCTGTCCAGGAGCGCAAGGTCTTCCACATCAACATCAAAGTCCCTGGGGAGAACACAGACCATATATCCCCCATCCTTCAAAAATCCTGGGGCCTTATTCATGAATCTCCGGTAGAATGAATCCAGGTTTCTGTCTGTCATATAGGATGAGCGGCCATATGGTAAATCAGACACTATAGCGTCAACCTCCATGTCATCTAGCTCGAAAGCATTTCCCTCACCTATCTCTCCCTTAAGACCATAGAACCTGAAATTCCTCACGCAACCCGAAACCATCCCGCCATCAACATCAAATCCTCTGACCTGTAAACCCATCAAACCCGCTTCTATGAGGATGCCACCGGTACCACAGAAGGGGTCCAGTAATATGTCTCCTGCCTTAACCCTCGCCAGATTCACCAGTAGCCTTGCTGTCTTCGGGTGGAGAGTGGTTGGATGGAAGAAGGGTCTTTTTTTTGGAACCCTGCTCCTGAAATCCCGGTCAAGTGCCAGCCTGATGCAGGAAAACAATCTATTCCCTGCTTTTACACAATAAACCTCCTTATCAGGGTTATTTAAGTCAACAACAAGCCCCTTCCTGGCAAGCAACTGACCTAACTCCACCCTGATATCTTTTTCACTGCATCTCACGGCGAAAGAGACTGCATCCCTGATTACATCAAATACCTCACCTGATGCCTGCTCCAGATCACTGCTTAATGAAGCAACCAGGCCTGCTTTCCTAGTTAAAGACAGCCGGTTGACAAAAACATGATGTCCTGATTCAACATCCAAGACAAGAATCCTTTTCTTCTCATCCCTAAAGAAAACACTATACTCTAAACATTCACCCTCCAAAACAGCCTTAACCTCCGCCTCAGGCAGACAGGGATGTTCCCCTGATAAACTAAATAATAAAAGCATTTCCTGTAGTAAATAAGAATTTACCCTCCTAATCTAATAAGACAAGTGGGGAAAAAAAACCTGAAGGTCGGGATTCAACCCCTTCTTTGTAAAGAAAGGTTTAATCCAAAGAATTTT
>JAOZNG010000013.1:0-1556 GCA_029933895.1 archaeon | reverse complement strand
TCTTTAGGTGGTTAAAATGACGGACTCTGGTTTAGAGGTCAGGATTGGTTTAGAGATTCATGTTCCGCTGAAGACGGAACAGAAGCTGTTCTGTGACTGCCCCACAGACTACTATGAGACAAAGGAGCCTAATGTCAACGTCTGCCCGGTATGCACGGGAATGCCAGGCTCCAAACCCTATCCCATAAACCAGAAAGCCCTTGATTCTGCTGTGGTAATAGCTCAGCTCTTGGAGTGCGAGATAGTTAGAAAAAAAATTTATGTGAAAAGGAAACACTATGATTACCCTGACCTGCCTTCAGGCTACCAGAGGACCTCGGAGC
This sequence comes from archaeon, assembly GCA_029933895.1. GTDB lineage: Archaea > Altiarchaeota > Altiarchaeia > IMC4 > QMZM01 > EX4484-2. The sequence goes on along the minus strand of JAOZNG010000013.1, from coordinate 1,233 downwards.
CGTTAGGCGAGAACGGGAGGCTGAAGGAGGTGGGTATATGGGAGCTGCACATGGAGGAAGACCCTGGCAGATATGATCTATCAACTGGGAGAGTGGACTACAACCGCTCCGGAGTCCCCTTGGTTGAAATCGTCACAGCGCCGGACATGAACTCACCAGAGGAAGCCAGGAGTTTCCTCAAGGAGTTAATGAACCTGTTAAGGTATACTGACAGCATTATTGACGTAGGCGGCGTGTTGAGGGCGGACGTGAACATCTCTCTGGAGGGGGGGTCCAGGGTGGAGATAAAAAACATCAACTCCATCAGGGGAGCATATAAGGCAATCAAATATGAGATAATAAGGCAGAATAACATGTGGAAGAGAGGCTCTGAGGTAAGGCAGGAAACCCGGGAATTCAACGAGAAATCCATGATAACCATGCCCCTGAGGATTAAGGAGACAACTGAAGACTATCGATACATACCGGATCCCGATATACCCCCCATCCTATTCAGGGAAGAATTCATCCATTCCATTGAATTACCTGAGACCCCCCAGACCATAAGGAAGAGGTTCATAAAGGAATATGGTATACCCGAAAAGTACGCGAAAATCCTTACCAGAGATAAGGAGTTATCGGACTTCTTCCAGGAGGTTTCTGTTCTAGAAGTTAACCCGAAAACAGCTGCCAGCTGGATTTCCAGGGAGGTGTTAAGGCAGCTGAACTACAGGGGCATCAATCTAAGCGACTCAAAACTTAAACCTGGGATGCTGGTTGAGTTAATAAATCTAGTTAAGGAAAAAACCATAACCGAGGAAACAGGGAAGAAGCTGTTGGAGAGGGTTATTGATTCAGGGGAAAGCCCGGAGAGGGTTGTGGAGGAAGAATCCATGGGTCGGGTTTCTAGGGTTGACGTGTTGGGGGATGTGGTGGACAAGGTCATAGGTAACAACCCTGGCCCTGTGGAGGCCTGCAGGAGCGGTAAAAAGGAGGCCATAAACTACCTTATGGGTCAGGTTATGAAGGAGATGAAGCACAGAGCTGATGCTGATGTGGTGATAAAACTCCTAAGGAATAGAATCAGATGAGGGGAAAGTATTAATGCCATAAAGGTCTTATTCATTAACTGATGAACGTCAAAAACATTCTCTGGTACCTGGGGGTGTTTCTCATAGTAGAGGGTTTACTGTCTATACTGCCCATTCTGGTGGCCTTGTTCTATCATGAACCCTGCTCTATTTTTTTGTTGGG
>JAOZNG010000256.1 GCA_029933895.1 archaeon | reverse complement strand
TCAGATGGATAAACAGCTGAAAGGAGAGGAGGTGAGGCAAATGCCAGGAAGGCTTTGTATCCACATCCGAGAGGACAGGACAGACCTTATCTTCACGGACGAGCTCTTCAGACCGACAGGCCGAGCACCGCTAGCCTTCGGTCCTATCGAGGTGAACATATATTACGGTCGAGAGTATCTTGGCTTCGTAAGCCGAGGACTCGTGTGGTGCATCTCGTGGGAATACACTATAGAGTTTGGACAACTGGTTGTTAAATGTCAATGCGAGGAGAAATAACAATGAAATCAAGATTGAAAGCATTAATAGAAGCTCAGATGACGTTTGTCCACGCACTCATTCCAGAGGAGAGGCACAGGGACGAGGAGTATCTGGCAGAGAAGAGGGCAGGTGACTTTGAGGACAATCTGGATGCTGCCTACCACGAAGGCTTCGTGGACGGCTACAACCAGTGTCGTGAAGACATCCTCAAGAGGATTAGGGAGGAGCGGTAATGTCAGCAAAAAGGTCAAAATTTGACTTTTCTTGTAACTCTAGGGCTATGCTGCTGTGCAGCAAAATTGTGTCGCCTCACGGCGATTGCATCGCCCATCAGCCAAGGATTTCCTTGAAAAGGATGTGCGACATGTCCCATCTTGGGATATTGGGTGTCAGGGAGGACAACGTCCTTCCACTGAAAGTGGGCCAGATGAAGCTCATCCCTCTCGGGGATGACTACACATTGGTCGTTAGACGAATACGTTAGCACGTAAGTGCGAAAGGAGGTGAGAGCCATGAGTGCGAGCCAGAAGTCTCCCATAATGGAGAAGATGGACACTGTCCTCGGCGAGCTGGGTAACTTGCAGGTATGTCTCGGGTCGCTGGCCGACTACATCAGCCCATACTGCACACCAGTAACTCCCGAGCCAAAAGCGAAGGTCGCTGGCGAGAAGCTGGAGGAAACAAAAGCTCCGCTCGAGGCGTGTCTCGAGGAGGCTATTGCTAAGGTCTGCAGGTTGCAGGGCATGGTTAACGACCTGATTGCGAGACTCAGGTAGGCACTTAGGTGTCAACCTTGTAAATTTAGGGGTTGACACCTTGAAA
>JAOZNG010000124.1:3446-4234 GCA_029933895.1 archaeon | reverse complement strand
CTATTTCAGCAACTCAGCCAGGAGCTCCTCCAGGTCGAGGGAGACAACACCTACGCGGGTATCAGCTGTTCCATGATATATGTAGAGTATTCCGTCAAAGACGGCGGTTCCCGTGGGGAAAACAACGTTGTTAACTACGCCTCTTTTTTCCCATTCTTCTTCCGGAGAGAATAAGGGATGTTCAAGCCTGCCTATCACCCTGCAGGGATTATCTCTGTCTAGTAGAGCTGCTCCTGCTCTGTAGATATTCCCTTCCCTGGAGTCTTCGATGGCGTGGTAGATGAAGAGCCATCCTTCATTGGTCTCGATGGGCGGGCATCCTCCACCAATCCACCTGGATTCAAACCAGTATCTAGCGTCAAGAACTATGTATTCAGATAATCTCTTCAGGTGTTGCATCCAGAAATCCCTTGTTAATTCACTGAAATCATTGAAGTAGATGACCTGGATTTCTGGGAGAACCCGGTGTATTAGGGCGAATTTTCCATTAATCTTTTTTGGAAACAAAAACGTGTCTTTCCCCCATAACAGCACATCACTCTCGGTTTCGCCCTCATCTTTGTTGTATTTATCAAAACAGAAGTATCTCTCTGGTATATCTGCTTGAGTGAATAATTCCATCGCTTCAGCGTAGGATATCCTGTGTGTGATTCTACCTTTTTTCCTGAAGTTCTCCAGGTCTCTGCTTGTTGCATATGCAGTCCACACATTCTTTCCATCGTAGGCCATATAGGTCATATAGTATGTTCCCTCAAGGAAGACCATTCTTGGATCCTCAGTGCCTTGTT
>JAOZNG010000124.1:0-3436 GCA_029933895.1 archaeon | reverse complement strand
TTATCACTTCCATTTTTTACGGAATCTCTTATATTGTTTCTCATATTCATATTCTGGAAAGAGGACTGGGTTTTCTGCTCTTTCCACAACATCTAGTGGACCCTCTAGTCTGCAGTATCCTATGCTTGAATGGTTCCCTTTCGCCACAGCTCTGTAGAACATATGGACGGTATCCCCAACCTTGATGCATGCTGGGTTGAAAACACCCTGGTTTTCAAACACCAGATCAGTTGGTTCAAGGATGACGCCCTCTCTCTTGATTGCTACCATGGTTAATATATGGGAATAATAGCATAAATCCGTTATCCAACCCAGGTGGGCATCAGGTATGTCGCCACGGGATTGGAGCCAACATAAAAACCCTGCAGGATACTTCCAAGAATCAGGCACAGTGTATTATTCTGTTTTAATGGTACTTGCTGTAGTGTGCTATCCCACCTGGTGTCCGACATTTTTTAAATAGGTATCTAATGTCGTATTTCGGGAGGGGATAAATATGACCAAGTTAAGTGTAAAGCAACGCCATTGGCTTGTTAAGAAACGGCTTTATGGCTTTGATGTGGAATGGATATCAAATGAGTTAGGCATACATCGTGACACGGTATATTACTGGATGGACCGCTTCCAGAAGGAAGGTTGGAAGGGGTTACGGTTCAAATCACACAAACCTCATACCATTCATCGGACATCGAAGGAGACTGTGGAGTACATCATCAAGTTGCGGGAAAACAGGGGGTGGGGACCCAACCGGATTGAAGGCCACATAAAGCGCGATAAGCCGGAAGGTATTAAGCCAGTGGGCCACAGCACGGTCTATCGGATCATCTGCCGGGCTGGCCTGAATAAACCCCTGGAAGAGCCTCGCAAGACTTGGGGTAAGAAGCGGTTTCAACGCAGCAAACCCAACGAAATGTGGCAGACTGACTGGAAACCTACAAGAGATGATGATTGGATGATCACCTACCTGGAGGACTATAGCAGATTCATACCAGCTAGCGATGTGTTCGATAATGCAAACACAGAGAATGCATTAGTGGTTCTTGAACAGGCCATAGAGGAGTACGGAAGACCACAGCAGATACTCACAGATCCGGGTGCGCGGTTTTATACTTGGCAGGAAGGAGGCAAAATCCAGTTCACAAAATACTTGGAACGCAACAAGATACAGCACATAGTTGCCAGCAAGAGAAGGCCGACAACAATAGGGAAAGTAGAACGATTCAACGCTTCATACGAGCGAGAAGCATGGCGATTCAGCAGCCATGAGGAGTACATCCATCACTATAACTACGAACGTCCACATCAGGCATTGAAGTATTTAACGCCTGCAGACGTATACTTTAAAAACTAAGTGTCGGATATCTCATGGGTTAGCACAACCCCTCAGTGAGCTGTTTCAGGAATAACTGATTCTGTATAACTTATAATATACAATGTATCATGTCTCTTTGCAGCAAACACAAGTTTTCCATCAACTTCGATAATGTAATAAATGTTAACGTATCTATCACAGATTTCCTTACCACCATATACTATGAAATATCCGCAGCCACGGTACGAGTGGCCTGATCTGATGCAGTTTTCCCCTGCTATATAAGCTAGTTTTCCGTTGATTTCAGTGGGTGATTTAACATACTCATATTCTCTGCCTAATTCCTCACCATCATATACAATAAAGTTGCAGTATTACAGCTTACTGGAAAAATTGAAGATTATAGACAGAATGCATCTTATAGAAATTTACTGTTGTATTTGCTATCATCAAGGAAATTGTGCTATTTGGGTATTCAATTCTCTGACTTCTCCCTGTTTTAATTCTATTTTCTTGTCAAAGGCTGTAAGGTCTGCCTGAAGTGCTTTATAATAGTTGCAGTTCCATGAAATAAATTCCTCTGCACTTATTTCAGTTGATGATTCTGTTGTCTCTGAGAGTAACGCATTTATGAGATCCTGTGTGCTTGAGGATATAACATCGCTCATTTTTGATGGCGGAGACCTGAGTGTAAGAGCACTGTCGATTATCAGCTTATTTGTTACATCAGCCAATGCATTATGACATCTCTTGTAATAATAAGGTACCCATACCATCTGGACCTCCTGTTTTGACGCGAGCATGTCTTTTACTTCATTTGATAATCCTTGCTTTTGTGTCATCAGTTCTTGTTTCTTTTCTTCTATTGAGACGCCATCCCTGACGCACTCTCCTTTGGTGCATATTTTGCCGAAACTGTAATCCCCGAATGTCTCGGTTTGTTTCTGGCAGTCATAGTCAAATGTCTTTATACATTTTCCTGTTCTTGGATTACACCCCTGTTTCCATTTTACATTCCCCTCGCATATTGATGGGCATTCGCTGTCGTATTTGCAGCCATCAGTATCACTTTCCTCACGATGTCCGGATGCAACGGCAGAGACCCTGCAACTGCTTTTCATGCCCGGATCCTGTATTCTTTCACAGATAGACGCATCGCCTTCGCTTTTGGCAACGGCGGTGTAGCACACATCAGGATGGCTTGCCCCCGCACATATCGACGGGTCGCCGGCGGCTACTGCTCTTTCCTGTGCCGTGCGGCCATCTGTTCTAAAATCATCAAAATCAATACAACCACTGGACAAAATTATAGATAACAGAGCCATCATTGTTAATACCATACTTATTTTGTTTTTATTACTGGCATCCATATTATATCGTAATTAAGCAGACTATTTATATAAAATTCTTATATTTAATTCTTATATTTGATTGGACAAACCTTCTCAATTCTCTGGGCATTACACTTTCCATATTTATAGTTAAGGTCATAACAAATTAGACAGTTCTGGTTTAAATATCTTCAACCAGTTTTCCATGAAACTTGTTTTCTTGGCAAGCAAATGGAAGGTTGCTCGTATTGTTTCTTTGAACGCCCACTCTGATCTGACAAAGATCTGTGACATCCTTCTCCTGATGCTTTTCCATATCAGCTCTATTGGGTTCAGGTCCGGGCTGTATGTCGGTGGAAAGACCAGGTTTATGTTAAGTGATCTGGTAAACCTTTTGGTTTTCCCTGCTATGTGGGCGCGTGCATTATCGAGGATGGGGATTATGTGTTTCACAGGGTTCTTCTCCCGTATCAAACGCAGGAACGCGCACACGTATTCGCTGGTTGAGCGCTCCATGAACTCAACCACTTCTCTGCCGTTAATTGGGTAGAAGCTGAATGTGTTAGCCCTGTATCTGCCGGTGTTTTTAGCCCTTCGTGGTTTGTTAAACGACCAGAGGCGTTGTTTGTTGTCGGTTGTCTGCGGGGATGCCTGATCCAGGAATCCGATAACACAGTCCCCTGGGGTGTTTTCCGCAGCCTCCTCTAATGCCTTAGTGAGTTGTTCTCTGGCATTCTCAGGACGCCGGTAATCCTGTGGATAGGGCTTGGCGTGATGCATCTTGAAGCCGCGA
>JAOZNG010000012.1:15352-15576 GCA_029933895.1 archaeon | reverse complement strand
AACATGGTCAGCGTCATCCACCTAATAATCACATTAAAAAGATTTACGAATAAATCAAGGTCAGTCAGACAGGTTGTGGAGATAAAAGAGGTCGGCAACATCATAGGTGATGTGGTCCAGCTGGGGGAGGTATACGTCTACGATAGCGAACAAAAAAAGCTGGTCTTCGAGAACTTCCCTGCTACAATAATAAACTCCATGGCCTGCATGTCAGGGGTGTCGCA
>JAOZNG010000012.1:0-15342 GCA_029933895.1 archaeon | reverse complement strand
GTCGCAGAAAAGAATCCTGAAGGAGATAGAAACAAGAGAGTCTGTTCTAGACTTCATGGCAGAAAACAATATAAATGAGCAATCCGAGTTCATACAGTTCATAAGGAAATACTATGAAGATAGGGGGTATGTGCTGGAAAGAATGAAGGCAAAACAGAAAGGCAGGAAAGAGAAGGAAAACCTGCTCAAGATACATTCATCCCGCCACCTCTAGAAGGAAAGAATCTTTTTTCTCTGACCCATCCGGTAGTCACAGATGATATTCCTGTAGCCGGATAATTCCTCATCGAGTTCTCTGTCTCCTGTGTCCACCAACAGGTTCTCTGTTCCAGCAAGCTTGGAGGAAGTAGCTACTACTATGATGTTTTTGACGCCAACCATCCTAATGACTCTGGAGGAAATCTGCTGATTCCCTCTCCCGAATACGAAACCCTGTGCGCCGATTGGGGAGACGATAATCTTGGCTCTGGGATTTCCATCAAGCAAATCAAGAATCTCCCTCTCAGATAAATCCCGGGCCACAACCACCCCATTCTTGACCGCATCAACACCCAGCAACGTCTTCTCCAGGCCCAGTGCATCGAATACAGCCTTGGTTGTGCTCCCAGCTCCAACAATATAAAGCGAGCCGTCGCGCATGAACTCGGAAGCAAACAAGGCAATCCGCTTCTTGCACTCCTCCTCGCTCTCGGAGATAAATATCGACTTAGGGTGCTGTATCAAGGCCTTCTCGTATGGAACCCTGGCAATACCGTAGAGCTGGGAATCAAGGACGTTACTCCTGTATTTCCCCTCATCTATGTCCATAATCTCAGCATCAGTTAAACCCAGATCTCCTTTGATGAACCTGTTGAATAACTCAGCGGAAACACGGGGATTCACAGCGAAAACACCCGAGTACATCTTAACTCCAGCAGGAATGCCCAGCATAGGAACCCTGTCCCCTATAACAGAATGAATATCCCGTGCCGTGCCATCCCCTCCGCAGAAAAAAATCAAATCCATTTCATTCACCAAGAAAACCCTGCATGCGTTAACGGTGTCACTGCCTGTTGTTTTCTGCTTAGGTGCCTCATAGACTACGCTGTAGTCAAAACCCCTTCCCTCCAACAAATCAGCCCCCATAGGGCCTGCGCAACAGAAGAACATAAACCCGTCTTTCTCAACTCCGTCAATGGCTTCACCTGCCCTGGCAGGGGCTACAGCCTTAGCACCTCTCTCAACAGCCTCATCCACTACACCATCAGTACCCTTCAAGCCCACCAACCCGCCCATACCTGCTATGGGGTTAACAAGGAAACCTATCTTCTTCATCCTAATCACTCATTCCAACACCCATGAGGTATCCTCTGATCCGCTTTGTTTTCGGGTACCGGTTCACAAGAGTCCAGAATTCATCACCTCCTGCTCTCTGTGTTGAGTTTCTCTGTGCCTCTCATCTCTCCCCCTTCAAGCTTTTTCTATGTCGAAGTGCCCGTGCCCTGAGTTGTTGAAGAATATAACCCTCTCCTCACCTGTTTCTTTACATCGCAGTGCCTCATTTTTTAGTCTCCATCTCAGACTATGATAGAAAAACAAGATGAAGAGAAAAAAAGGTTGAGGACTTATCCAACCTTCGGCAGATTCGCAAGCGATTGCTTCACCAACTCAGCAGGATACTCGTAGTCCACCAGCTTCCCCTGATGGTATGCATCATAGCTCGCTAGGTCGAAGTGCCCGTGCCCTGAGTTGTTGAAGAATATAACCCTCTCCTCACCTGTTTCTTTACATCGCAGTGCCTCATCTATCGTTGCCTTCACACAGTGCGCTGTTTCTGGAGCAACAAGGAAGCCCTCAGTCTTCGAGAACAGGGATGCTGCCTAAAACCCTTCATTCTGGTGGTATGCCTGCGCCCCTATCACACCCTCATTCACGAGCTTACATAGTAACGGTGCATCTCCATGATATCTGAGTCCGCCGGCATGGATTGGAGGGGGAACAAAGTCGTGCCCTAACGTATACATCTTCACTATAGGCGCCATCTTCGCTGTGTCGCCGAAATCATATGCATATACACCCTTCGTCAGGGTAGGGCATGCCATCGGCTCGCATGCAATAACCTCAGTATCCGGTTTCCTGCCAGTCAGCTTATCCCCTACAAACGGGAACACTGCGCCGCAGAAATTGCTTCCGCCTCCAACGCATCCATAGAGCACATCAGGGTACTCATCAACAGACTCGAACTGCTTCTTAGCCTCTAAACCAACTATCGTCTGATGCAGTACCACATGATTAAGCACACTGCCCAGTGAGTAGTTGGTGTTCTCGTGTGTTGCCGCATCCTCAACTGCCTCAGAAATTGCTATCCCAAGACTCCCCGTTGAATCCGGGTCTTTCGCGAGTATCTCCCTGCCCGCCTGGGTTACGTTGGACGGTGACGCTATACAGTCAGCCCCCCATTCCTTCATCAGGATCTTCCGGTAGGGTTTCTGCTCGTAGCTTATTTTAACCATGTAGACCGTGCACTCCATGCCAAACAGGGACGTACCGAATGCGATGGCTGAACCCCACTGCCCGGCTCCGGTTTCTGTGCTTATCCTCTCTATACCCTCCCTCATATTGTAGTATGCTTGTGCAACCGCTGTATTTGGTTTATGGCTTCCCGGGGGGGAGACACCCTCCCATTTATAGTATATCCTGGCGGGAGTCTTCAACGCCTTCTCCAGCTTGAAAGCCCGATATAGCGGGGACGGTCTCCAAAGCCTGTATACGTCAAGAACCTCCTCAGGTATCCTTATGTATCTCTCCCGGCTTACCTCCTGCATTATCAGTTCCATGGGAAAGATGACCTTCAAGTCATCTGGTGTTGCAGGCTCCATAGTTGCCGGGTGCAGAGGCGGATCCAGGGGTGTTTTCATCTCAGCCTGTATGTTATACCACTTCTTCGGCATCTCATCCTCACTCAAAAATATTTTTTCATCCATTTATTCCACCTTTTTTACTTCCTCGATTAGATTATTTTGATGTTTTATTAATAAATCAATCTGCTTCATATGTCTCTTGTTGCGTTCTTAAGTTCCCTGCAGAGCTCCTTGATTTTTTCTTTAGCGTTTCCGATATCTGACCTGTTCCCGTCGATTATTTTAACGAACGCGCTGCCGACTATTGCCCCCTGAGCCCCTGCCCTTAGAATGCCCTTCACGTGCTCGGGTTTTGATATCCCGAATCCTACGGCGAGCGGGATTTCAGGTGACAGCTTCTTTATTCTCCGGAGGGTTGGGTTGATTGATTCAGAGAACTCATCTCTTGCTCCGGTCACGCCCAGGACAGAGATAACATAGAGGAAGCCGCTTGCCTCATCCAGAATCTTCTGCAGCCGGTCTTCCATGGTGGTTGGCGCAACAAGGAAGATGAAGTCAACATCATGTTTCCTGCAGGCCTCAAGCAGAGGGGTTGCTTCCTCAATAGGCAGGTCGGGCACTATCAGGCCGGATATGTCTGAATTCCGACAATCCCTGATGAATCGTTCAAGACCCCTCTGGAGTACAAGGTTGTAGTAGGTCAGGCATACCTTAGGCACGTCTGAGGTGATTTCTCCAGCAATCTGAAAGTAGAGGTCCGGGTTCATCCCGGCCTTAAGTGATCTCTCGCTGGCTTTCTGGATTACTACGCCATCAGCTATGGGGTCAGAGAAGGGCAGCCCAAGCTCGAGGATATCCACCCCCCCCTTAATCAATGAATCAATGATGTCTACGGTATCCTCCAGTGTCGGGTCTCCGGCAGTTACAAAACCGATTAAGGCTCCTTCGCCTTTCTCCTGCAGATCCCTGAATTTCTCATCTATTTTCACAGCTTCACCCCCAGCGCCTCCGCAACCACAGACACATCCTTATCCCCTCTCCCTGAGAGGTTTACGATGATTGTTTTATCTTCATCCAGCTCTTCACCCAACTCCACAGCATGGTATACTGCATGCGCCGACTCCAGCGCCGGGACAATACCCTCCTCCCTGCTCAGGAGCTTGAAGGCCTCAAGCGCTTCATCGTCTGTTACAGACGTTACTTCAAGGCGGCCCTTTTCTGCTAGATAGCTTAGCTCCGGCCCGACCCCCGGGTAATCCAGGCCTGCAGCGATAGAGTATGATATCTTTATCTGCCCGTATCTGTCCTGTAAAAGCTTCGAGCAGGTTCCATGCAAAACCCCGGAGGTTCCGGCGCACAGGGTTGCTCCATGTTCCCCGCTCTCTATGCCCCTACCACCTGCTTCCACGCCAACAAGCCCCACCTCATCACCAAGGAATTCATGGAATATTCCTATGGCATTGCTTCCGCCGCCGACGCAAGCTACGATGTAATCCGGCAAAACACCTTCTTTATCGATGATCTGTTTCCTTGTTTCTTCCCCGATAATCCTCTGAAACTCCCTTACCATCAGTGGATAAGGGTGCGGTCCGACTATGCTGCCTATCAGGTAGTGGGTGGTTTCTACATTCGCAAGCCAGTCCCTCATCGCCTCATTTATCGCATCCTTCAGGGTGCATGAGCCGGACTCTACAGGAATTATTTCCGCGTTCATCAAATCCATCCGGAAAACATTCAGTTTCTGTCTCTCCATATCATCTGTGCCCATATAGACCTCACAGTCAAGATCTAGTGCAGCTGCAGCTATGGCCGTTGCAACCCCATGCTGTCCGGCGCCGGTCTCTGCTATAACTCTTTCCTTACCCATCTTTTTTGCCAAGAGTGCCTGCCCAAGGGTATTGTTTAGTTTATGGGCGCCTCCATGGACAAGGTCTTCCCTCTTGAGATATATCTTCGCGCCCCCCACCTTTTTGCTCAGGTTCTCTGCGTAATACAGGGGTGTGGGTCTCCCTGCGAATTCCTCCAGGTAGTAACCCAGATCCCTCCTGAATCCGGGATCCTTCACATACCGCCTGAATCCCCTCTCAAGCTCCTCTATGGCCGGCATCAGTACCTCAGGCGCAAATTTCCCCCCGTATTCAATAAATTTCCCGTGTTCGTCTGGTAGGCTCATTTTTGTTTAGCAATCTTTATGAATTCCTTGATCTTCTCCAGATCCTTCCTGCCGGGCCTGGATTCAACACCGCTTGACACGTCCACAGCGTAAGGCTTTACAGTATCTATCGCTTCCTTAACGTTTTTATCATTCAATCCGCCTGCAAGAACCACCTGTTTATCTATTGAACACACAATCTCTTTACTTACGTTCCAGTCATGAACCACGCCAGTACCCCCCGCCACACCATTCGTTTCTGTATCCAGAAGTATTGCATCCACAAAGTCTGCGTATTCCCTTGAGTTTTCCATGCAGCTTCCGTCAACAGATATCCTCTTTATTATCCTCATGCCCGTTTTTTCCCTGATCTCTTTAACGAAATCTGCGGGCTCGCTCCCGTGGAGCTGTATATAGTCTGCGTTGCTCTCCATTAATTCAATTGCCTCCTTTATGCTGCCTGGTGTTGCGACAATAACCTTGGAGATGAAAACAGGGAGGGAGTTGAATATCTCTCTGGCTTTCTCCAGCTCAACGAATCTCATGGATTCCTTAACGTTAACTACGCCAACTGCGTCAGCTCCATATTCCACTGCCATCAATGCATCCCCTGTATTTGTTATCCCGCATATTTTTACCTTGGTCATCTTCCGGTGAACTCCATTACCTTCCCTCTGATATCTTCAGCTAACATGATGCTTGTCCCGATTAATGCGGCATCTGCTCCGGCATATAAAACCCTTTCGAGGTCTTCCCTGTTTTTTATTCCGCTCTCGCTGACGATCAGTTTGTTTTTTGGGATTTTCGGTGCAAGCTTTTCTGTAGTGCCTAGATCTATCTCTAAACTGCCTAAATCCCTGTTATTAACGCCAATCAATCTCGCACCCGAATCCAGGGCAAACCCGATATCATCCTCATCATGTACCTCAACCAGGGATTCCATCCCCAGCCCATGGGTTAACTCCACAAACTCCTCTGTCTTCTCCCTTAATAGAGAAGCAATCAATAAAACAGCGTCTGCGCCACAGGCATAGCTCTCGTATATCTGGAATCCATCAACAATAAAGTCTTTCCTAAGAACAGGAACCCCAACCCTCTTCTTAACCCTCCCTAAATCACCCAGGTCTCCGCCGAACCTCTTATCCGTCAATACAGAGATTGCACAGGCTCCGCCTGCTTCCATAGATACTGCGGAATCCAATAAATCAGCGTCACTAATATATCCCCTGCTTGGGCTCTTCCTCTTTATTTCTGTGATAACAGCATCGAGGTTGTTTCTCTGCGCACCTTCAATCGCAGAAACCAAATCCCGTTTCTCCCTCAACGCCTTTATCTCCTGTATTTTCTCATCCCCTATCGTGTCCAGATTAAAGGTCATCTTGCGAAGTCTATGAATTCGTTAAGTTTCTTGTATGCTTTCCCTGAGTAAAGAATATCCCTTGCTGTCTCCAATCCCTCCTCTAGATCCCCTGCTTTACCTCCTACCACAATCCCCGCGGAGGCGTTCAGCAGGGTAATATCGGTTCTCGCTCCACCGTCTCCGGAAGCAAGAATCTCCCTCAACATTTCCGTGTTTTCTATAGCGCTCCCCCCCTTGATGTCCCCGGGTTCGGCTTTTCTCAGCCCGTAATCTCCTGGCTTGATGAAGTAGCTCCTGATTCTTCCATCCCTGAGCTCGGAGATTTTTGTTTTGCCCAGGGTTGAGAGTTCATCCAGCCCGGGCTCGCCGTAGGCTACTATGGCATGTTTCAGGCCAAGAATCTTGAATACGCTGGCGAGTTTCTCTGTCAGACCCGGATCAAAGACGCCCATCAGCTGTGCTCTGGCGTTGGCTGGATTCGTCAGCGGCCCCAGTATGTTGAAGACAGTTCTCACACCCAGTTCTCTGCGGACTGGCATCACATGTTTCATGGCCGAGTGATGCAGTGGAGCGTACATGAATCCGATCCCTGTCTGCTCTATGCATTCCCTGATCTTGTTGAATTCCATATCCAGGTTGATTCCTAACGCCTCCAGGACATCAGCTGATCCGCATTTGGACGTGATTGATCTGTTGCCGTGTTTGGCTACCGGTATCCCGGCTGCTGCGACAATAAACATTGATGTGGTGGATATGTTGAATGTGTTGAGCTGGTCTCCACCAGTGCCGCAGACGTCGACGAGTGTTCCGTCAACATCTGGATATATTTTTTCGGCGAAGTCGTGCATGACCTCTGCCAGGGATGCTATCTCTGTCGGGGTCTCGCCCTTAATCCTGAGTGCGGTTAGGAAGGACGCTATCTGCGCATCCGAGGCTTCGCCGGACATAACTGTCTTCATAGCGTTTGCAGCCTCATCCGCAGTTAAATCCCTCCCGTCCACAAGCTTCTCGATAAAATCTTTCATCTTACGTTGTAATGCATAACTATGAATATTATATCTTTATAGTGTAAACCTATTATATCTCAAGAAAGTTTTTAATAATCCTTATCCCGTTTTTTGTTAATATGGACTCGGGGTGGAACTGTAGCCCGTATACAGGGTATTTCTTGTGCCTTAAGCCCATCACCTCCCCGTCATCCAAGCTATATGCGAAAACCTCCAGTTCAGGGGGTATGCTCTCTCTGTCCACCACAAGGGAATGGTATCTTGTAGCCTTCATGGGGTTATCCATGCCCTCCATTATGCTGTTACCTTCATATCTTATCTGGGAGGTTTTCCCGTGCATTAAACGGCTGGCCTGAACCACCACGGCTCCGTGGACATGGGCTATGCACTGGTGGCCTAAACAGATGCCTAGTATGGGTATGTTCTTCCGGTATTCCCTTATTACGTCATTGGTTACTCCAGCGTCCTCTGGTCTCCCAGGACCCGGGGACAGGATTATATGTGTCACTTCTCCCTCCTCCACCAGCTCTCTTACCTCCCCAATATCCGCTGTATTCTCCACCACAGCGGGATTACCTCCAAGTAATCCGACATACTGGACCAGGTTATAGACAAAGGAGTCGATGTTGTCTATTACCACTGTCCTCATTTTATATACCCCCGGATTATATCCCTGGATAATAGTTTATTATTGTATCCAAAGACAGAGCCAGGCATACAAAAAATGTTAGCAGTATCTATGATCCTTCCAGCTCTGGCGATTATTCCATTACTGATCTTTTGGCTGATATCTGAGTTATCTTTTTTCATTCCTTAACCTCAATTGCTTTTAGCATAGCCTTTCCTTTATTTATTGTTTCCTCGTATTCTTTTTCCGGGTTAGAGTCTGCTACAATACCAGCGCCGACCTGTATATATGCCCTATCCCCCTCAAAATCTATCGTCCTTATTGTGATGGCAGTGTCCATGTTCTGGTTGAATGAGAAATACCCCACGCAGCCTGCATAGATCCCTCTCCTGGTGGGCTCTATGTCGTCGATGATTTCCATAGCCCTCACCTTCGGAGCTCCTGACACGGTCCCGGCTGGGAAAACAGCCTTCAGCGCATCAAAGCAATCCATATCCTGCCTTAGCTCCCCCCTCACCTCCGAGATAATATGTTGCACATGGCTGTACTTCTCCACCTGCATGAATCTACTGACCTCCACGCTGCCGTACTCAGCTACCCTCCCTATGTCGTTTCTCCCCAAGTCAACCAGCATGACGTGCTCGGATCTCTCCTTCTCATCCCCGAGAAGTTCTCTGCTAAGCCTTTCATCCTCTCCCGGGGCTCCACCTCTTGGTCTGGTGCCCGCTATGGGGTAGGTTTCCACCCTCCTGTCTTCCACCCTCGCAAGCATCTCGGGAGAGGAGCCAACAATTCTCCTATCCCCCAGCTCCAGATAGTACATGTAGGGTGAGGGGTTGATTTCCTTCAGTTTCCTGTAGACCTGGAATTTATCTCCACTGTATTCCGTTTCCAGCCTCTGCGATAGAACAGCCTGGAATATATCCCCTGCCTTGATGTGTTCCTTGATTTCTCTAACAGACCTTGTGTATCTTTTCTCTCCTGTATTGGATGCATATGACAGCCTCTTAGCAGCTCCGCTCAGTTCCTTGATGTCTGTTTCGTCTGCTATGGCATTCTTTATCTCTCTCAGTTCTTTTTTGATTGCTTCCTTATCTATGTTGGGGTGGAATTGGTGTGATATGAGGTATGTTTTTCCCAGCTTGTGGTCGAATACCATGTTATTCTTTGTTAGGAGGAACTCGCAGTCTGGATGCCTTAAATCATCTCTTGAGTTTCCGTTCAGGTTGATGTAGTAGCGGTTTATGTCGTAACTGAAGTAGCCTACTAGCCCTCCGAAGAACCTGGGTGTTTTTTCTGTTATCTTCTGGAACTGTTGCATGAGGTTTCTTGTGGCAGCTATGGGGTCTCCTCCCTTAACATTAATGTTTGAGAGTTCAGGGTCTTTTATTTCGAGCTTGATTTTTTTGTTCCTGTACTCTATCTTGAGTGAGGGGTTGAATCCGATGAAGCTGTATCTGGCTACTTTCTCCCCTCCGTCGCTTGACTCCAGGAGGTAGCTTTCTCTCTGCCTTACTGCATTGTATGCCTTCACAGGGTCTGTTTCCTGTATTTCAATGTATACTGGGTTAACAACAAATCCATCCATGGGTAACTATATACAATTGAGTATATAAATATGCAACAGTGTCTATATATGGACGTTGTTGTATTCGGGGGAATGGAAAAACTGCTGTATTGAGAGGGAAGCCCCCATAAGGAAGAGGTAGATGTAATGCGGCTCTTATTTTTCCGGCGGTAGCCGAAACATATAAACAAGGATATAAAGAAAAAAAACCAAATCACTCATATGAAAACGAAAACCCTTCTCCTCCTGGTATTGTTAACCGGATTATTGTTTACTGGATGTGTTGAACGACCACCTGAAACCACAACATCCTCGACAGCAACCGTAACTTCCACAATGGTATCCACAACACTACCTACCACACCCTCTACCCTGATAACCCAGCCGATAAATCTCTCGGGTGTTGAAGCAGAAGGAATCAGCTTCACAGGATACTATACCCCAGATCCCCTGGATGTTGAGTTAAAGACCGCTCAATACAATCTGCCGCTGGCGACATCCGACATAAGCAACTTCAACGACTTCAGAGGGAAGATCACGTTAAGTGACGGAGCAATATCTCTGCTGGAGAAGAACGGCTTCGCTGTAATGGAGAACCCCTTCAACAGAGGCGAGGAATACATAACAAACCCATACGAGATATTGAAGGAGCGGGAGATACCAGTCTTCATCACATCCGACAGTCTACTGCACCTCTACCACATACAGTTCGATGAAACCCTCAGGCAAATCGAGGAAAAGGAATTCTACGACGCAATCTGGAACATCAGCAATGAGTTGCTTAAGGGTTCTGTTGAGGGATACAACGCTGCTTCAGGAGACCTGAAGGAGGCATACAAAAGAGATACCGCTTATCTTGCAGTCGGATTAAGCCTGCTAAAGCCAAAAGAGAATCAGCTATGCAACCTAAGTGAATGGGAGTGCCAGAACCCAGAAATAAAAAGCGCCTACTTCACGGAAGAAGAATTAGCGAAATACAGCTTTGATGCGCCCTCCCATGTGAAAGAAGAAGTTGAGGCCGAAATAAAGTTGATAGAGGAACACAAAGGCTTCTCCAATTCACCAGTCTTCATCTACAAAGAAGACTACAGCCAGTATGTTCCACGGGGACACTACACGCGGTCAGAGAAACTCAAGAACTACTTTAAGGCGTTCATGTGGTATGGGAGGATTAGCATGCTCTTGAAGGGAACAGACCAGGTAGATAAAGGAAAAGCATGCAATTCCTTTCCACCTTGTAAGGCTTTCATATCAGAGTATGATGCCAGGATACAGACCATACAGGCCTCGCTGATAGCAGCGGAATTCGCAGGAGACCAGGAATTAATGAATAAATGGGACCGGATCTATACCGTAACAGCCTTCTATGTAGGCTTATCCGATGACCTGGGGCCTTATGAGTACATTGAGGCCATGAACCACGTCTTCGGAGACAGATTCCAGCCAGCAGACCTGACAACAACCGGAATAGGTGAACTGAAGGCTAAGCTTGCGGAATACAGGACGCCAAAAATCTATGGAGGGACTGGTGGAGCCACCCTCTGGCCGCCCTTCAGTGTCAAGGAAGCAGACCAGGTTCTCGGGAAAACCCAAGGATTCAGGCTGATGGGGCAACGCTTCATCCCAGACAGCTACATGTTCTCTAATCTGGTTTCGCCCTGCGTTGGAATGTATTCCGGGAGCGGTGAACCTTTCACGATGTGCTTAACTGATGCTGGACCGGCTAGGTGCTTCCCACGTGGTCTGGACGTGATGAGCCTACTAGGTTCCACCAGAGCCGGAGAGCTTTTAGTTGAGCTGGGGGATACAGAATACGATGGCGGAAACACGAGCTATGAGACAAGGTTCATGGAACTTCAGGAGGAATTCAGCAACTTCAGCCAGGAGGACTGGCAGAAGAACCTCTACTGGAGCTGGCTCTATGCCCTGAAGCCTCTTCTTAAAGAGTATTCATCAGGTTATCCATCATTCATGCAGACACAGGCCTGGAGGGATAAGGAATTAACCACTGCATTAGCTTCGTGGACTGAGCTCAGACACGACACCATACTATACGCTAAACAGAGTTACACAATGACTCTGGGAGTTGCTATACCCCAGCCAGAAAAGGATGTGGTGGGGTACGTGGAGCCGGTCCCTGAGTTCTATAACAGGCTGCTGGCTCTGACGAGGATGACCAACAGAGGCCTGAGTGAGATGGAGGTTTTGGACACTGAAGCGAAATACCGGCTGGATAACCTTGAGGGCATCCTTAAGCGGCTGGTTAACATCTCCATAGATGAACTCGAGAACAAGGAATTAACTAAGGAAGACTATGAATTCATCAAAGACTTCGGGGAAAACCTTGGGGGTGTCATAGCGGATGTTGATGATAAAGCAAAGAAGACGACAGTAGTAGCGGATGTACATACCGACCAGAACACTAAAGAGGTTTTGGAGGAAGGCGTCGGCTACGTTAAACTGATCGCGGTAGCCTATAAAGTCCCTGACGGACGGATTCTTGTCGGTGCTGGTCCGGTGTTCAGCTACTACGAGTTCAAGCAACCCATGAGAGACCGCCTCACAGATGAGAAATGGAGGGAGATGCTAGAAAAAGAGAAGCCTGCTGAGCTGGAGTGGTATGGTAACTACGGAACATAGTTTACCTAAAAATTAGGTAATCCACCTAAGAATCAGGTAAAACATCAATTCAATACCACAACCTTCTCCACCTCAGGGAGTTCCAGAATACGGTCTATAAGTTCCCTAGGTAATGGTTTCTCGGTCACAACAATCATCTTCGCGTTCTCGAACATAGGGTCATCTGTTGTAATCTGTCTCGCACTGATACCTGCTCCAGCAACAACCCCAGTAATCTGGGCAACAATACCCCTGGAGGCGGCATCAGTCGGGATAACCTCGATAGCTCCGAAGCCGAGCTCGGAAGCAACATCCCTCAACAACACCATGGAATCCAGTTTAGTGTAGATGCCCCTCAACCTGCTGTCAGACAAAATAGACTCAACTGTGGCCCTGATAAGCCTCCTGTCCACATCCAAAACCCTGGCTATGGAGGTGTGAGAGACCTCAACACTCTTGAAGTAGAGACCCCCCTCAGGGGAAACCCTTAAACCATTCCTCAAGATAAACTCAGCAACCCTGAGCTGTCCCTTCCTTCTGGCGAAAGATTTCTCCAAATCCAGCATTTTTTCTCTGCAGCCTGTTTTATTCAAAGACAGAGATAATTAAACAATACAAGACTAACTTAAAAAAACAACAGGAGAAAAAATGATGCAACAGGTATACTCTATGGACGACTACGACTTCAAGGGAAAAAGGGTGTTATTAAGGGTAGACATAAACACACCCATAAACCCAAAAACAGGGGAGCTGATGGACTACCGGAGATTCAACTCCCACAAGGAAACCCTCAGGGAGCTGGTTGATTCAGGAGCCAGGACTGTTGTATTAGCACACCAGGGCAGGCCAGGTGACATGGACTTCACCACCCTTGAGAGACACGCTGAAAGACTAAGCGAAGTAGTGGGCAAAAAAGTGAAATACGTGGACTCCATATTCAGCAGCTACGTCCTCAGGGAGGTGGAAGAAATGGAAGAAGGTGACCTGATTCTGCTGGAAAACTGCCGCTTCTACAGCGAGGAAGTGCTCAACAGGCCAAGTGACGTGCAAGCCAAAACATTCATCGTCCAGAAACTAAAGAACCTATTTGACGTATACATAAACGACGCCTTCGCTACCGCGCACAGAAGCCAGCCTACAGTGATAGGATTCCCTGTAGTAATGAAGTCGCTGGCAGGCAGGCTGATGCAGAAAGAGATAGACACAATAGAGGGCATACTCAAGAAACCAAAGAAGCCCATAACCTTTGTATTAGGGGGTACGAAGGCAGATGATTCCCTGAAGATAGCGAGGAAGGCCCTGAACAACGACACCGAATACATCCTGGCAGGAGGTGTGGTAGCCAACATCCTACTAGTTGCTAAGGGTTACCGGATTGGTGAGCCTAGCATAGAATTCATCAGGGGGAAGAAGATAGTGGACCAGATTGACGTAGGGAAGGAGTTGCTGGAGGAGTACTCTGACAGAATAATACTACCATCTGACCTGGCGCTGGACCACTACGGGGAGAGAATGGAGATACCGGTAAGCGACCTCCCCAAGAACTATAAAATCAGCGACATAGGCCACAACACAGTTGAGAAATACAGGGAGATACTGATGAACTCGGGCACTATCTTCGCCAACGGCGCGCTGGGTGTATTCGAGGACCCGGAATTCAAGTACGGCACCGAGGAGATACTGAAGGCTATCGCGGAATCCAAGGCTTTCTCTGTTATCGGGGGAGGACATACAGTAGCAGCAGCAAAAAAACTAGACCTCTACGGGGATATAACGCACATAAGCTCCGGGGGAAGCGCGTGCGTAAACCTCCTAGCTGGATACAAGCTCCCCGCAGTAGAGGAACTCAAGCAGAGCAAGAAGAAATTCAGGCTTTAATTTAAAAGATATCCTTCGTATAATATACAACTATATACAACTGATGTAAAATGTTCAAGATCGGTGAAGCACTTGTTGGCTCAGGTAATGAAGTAGCGCATGTTGATTTGATGATCGGTGAAAAAGAGGGCGTCGTCGGCGAAGCATTCGCTAACGGCCTCACGCAGCTGTCCAGGGGACACACGCCCCTGCTCTCAGTGATAAGACCAAATCTTCCTGCGAAACCATACACCCTTGTAGTGCCAAAGGTGACAGTCCAGGCCATGGAGGACGCGAAGAAAATATTCGGGCCCGCGCAGGCAGCCGTCGCCAAAGCAATAGCGGACTCAGTGGAGGAGGAGACTATACCAGCAGACAAGGTAGAGGACTGGGTCGTCATAGTCTCCGTATTCATACACCCGGAGGCAATAGATTATAGGATGATATACCAATATAACTACGGGGCAACAAAACTAGCCCTCAAAAGGGCTTTATCCGATTACCCCAATGTCGATAAAATCAAATTCGATAAAGACAGGGCGGTGCATCCAATAATGGGCTTCAAGGTACCAAGACTTCCGGAGTGGAATACACCCTATCTCCAGATAGCACTAGATATCCCAGACATAGAGAGAATTAAGAAGGTTATACAGCAGATTCCCAAAAGCGACAAAATAATACTGGAGGCGGGAACTCCCTTAATTAAGAGATACGGGTCCCAGGTTATAAAAGAGATCAGGGAGGTCACTAAAAGCGATTTCGTGATAGCTGACCTGAAGACCCTGGACGTGGGGCAGGTGGAGGTTGATTTAGCCTATGACGAGGGAGCTGACGCCGTAGTATCCTCCGGTCTAGCTGCCCCGGAGGTGCTGGATAAGTTCATCTACGAGGCTCACAGGCTGGGAATCTACGCGATAGTAGACACCATGAACGTGGAAGACCCTGTTGCCTTGTTGAAGGAGCTTAAGGATGTGCCTGATATATTGATACTCCACAGGTGTGTTGACGCAGAGGGCAGGCAGGAGCAGAGATGGCATCTCATCAAGGAGTTGAAGAAGACGAACCCGAAGATGATGGTTGCTGTCGCAGGAGGAATAGACTTCCAGACTGCGCCGGATGCGATAAAGGAGGGTGCTGATATAATAATAGTAGGGCGGAGCATCACACAGTCCAGGGACGTTGAAGGCTCAGTACGGCAGTTCCTGGATTTCATTGGTGGAGACATAGACCTTAAACGGGTGCACGTGGAATAAAGAAGTAAAAATCTTAGTCTAGGGAGATTACACCGCTTGCGTCAAAGACTGCGTTCAGG